>JAFXFY010000060.1 GCA_017513365.1 Alphaproteobacteria bacterium
CCGGAACACAAAAACGGCGGTGGAGAACCGGCACCGGCATAGGTTAATGTTTGCCGTTCTATATCTATGATGCCACAGAAGAATGTCGCAAACTGTCCACGAGGCAACAAATCATACAACTGCGTATTAATTTTTTGCAAAAAGGTCGATGGCGCCCCAATATGTTTATTCATTTGTGTAATAAGAGTATGCAATCTAACTGTATTTAAAGCCGCTGCCACACCATGACCCGAAAAATCACACAAATAAATAACCACTTGCGTAGAAGATATCGGAAACAACTGCCAAAAGTCCCCTCCTAATTTTGAAGACGGTTCAAAATGATGGGCAATATCCAAAGTATACCGTTCACGAATATCATTGAGCGCTTCTTTAGACGGCAACATCGCCATTTGCATTTTTTGAGCCGCTTGCAATTCTGCATTAAGCTCACCCAATTTATTTTCCAATCCCTTAATCAGTTGTCGGTTTTGTAAATGCACTTTGACTCTGGCAAAAAATTCTAATGGATTAATCGGCTTTGAAATAAAATCAGCCGCACCAGAACTGAACGTTTTATCTCGGGTTTCCCGTGTATCCGAAGCTGTTTGAATCAAAACCGGAATATCTTTGGTCAGTGGTGCACTTTTTAAATGATGCAGTACCTCATACCCATTCATCCGAGGCATCGTAATATCCAAAATGATTAAATCCGGCCAATTTTCAGCCACCATTTTTAACCCTTCAATACCATCAGAGGCCATATCAATTTTATCAATTCCGACCACATTCAATAATTTTGAAATGAGTGTTTGATTAGATAAATTATCTTCCATAACCAATACACGGCAATCCGATAAATCCGCCACATCTTCGGCCGTTTCTTGATGCCCATTATTCGTATGAATATCATCAATAACTTGATAATGTTCTGCCCCATCCAACATAAATGACAACGTTATTTCACGACCGTAATCATCAATTGTACACGAATCGGCCGTTCCGGCAATTAATCTGAGCCCTCGTCCCGTTTTCGCCTTTACTTCAGGTTTACGGCTCATAACCGGAGCAACGGCATAACCGGCCCCTTCATCACGGATTTTAATTTCCAGTTTTTTATCATTCCACGTTGCCCAAATACTCACCGATTTTTGAGCATAAGCCGGATCATTCAGCCTCTCATTCAACAATCTGGAATATTCCACGAAATCACGAGCCGACTGTCTGAGTTCACTACCCAATTGTAAATTCCCGTGAATTAAGCCATTTACAAGAGCTTCATGCAACGCCAAATGTATTTTACCATACCGAGCGGGAGAAAAATGCAACCGTGTATTTAATGCCTCGGTAAAAATTTGAGCCACATCACAGGCAAAAATAACCGGACACGTCAACAAAAAACCGATTTCATAATCCAATTTATTTTGACTTTCGTGTACGATAAAATCTTGAATAGATTCGGGCAAAGCATTTACATCTATAATATTCGCAATCGGTTTCAAAAATAATGCATTAAGCTTTTCTTCGGTAATATCACCAGCCAAAACATTTAAATGGTCAGGCATTTTTTTTCTGAGCCGAGGCGATAAAAACGGATTTTTTTGTGTCGGCCATAATGTAAAACGTCCATTTTTTGCTACTGAACATACTTGGTCTAACGAAACCGATTCTCCCGTCAAATATTTCATGATTTATCCTTACTGTGTTATTTTTTACCAGTATAACGCATATCAATCATAAAAAACAAGTTGTTTTTTTTGTATTTCATTGGTATACTGCACAAAATAAGGAAAAAAAATGGCATACCATACACAAGAAACTTTGGCAATCCAAACCATTGAACGGTTAAAAAATGCGTCTGCAGACAGCATTTGTCTGTGGTTACACACCTCGCAATTGGAAAGCGAAAATAAAAACCTCAATAAAATGAATATGATTGTTCATTTATTAAAGCCGTTGGAAAAAACAACTGTTTTTAAGCCATTTTTTTTGCAAAATGGAGATATTCTGCTCATTGGAGCCCCTAACCTGCCGGAAATGGCCGAACCTCACATAGAACGCATTCGTCGGGTACTGAGCGATGACCCGTTTGTTCAAAATGCCGGTTCTGATTTTTTTACCATTTATCCGATTTTAACACATGCCGATTTGCTGATGAATGCTTTATCATCCAGCCAAATGGAACTCCCTCCGTTAGATCCATCCGTTATTTGGAAAAAAATATCTCAACCTCTTGGTACTTTATCGCCAGCTGATGTGATGACCCCTCAAACTGTTTTGCGTTTAATGCCGGATAGAAAACAAACGGTATGCCGGCTGTATTTACCGGATTATCAAAAGATTGCCGAAAAATTGCGTATGCCGATTAAAACATTAGATGGGGCCATCGGATTACAATGCGTCCGTACAATTTGGACCAAGACTAACGAACTGTGCGATACCTATAATGCCAATCCATTACCGGCCTTTGTTTATTTCAACATATCGGATATTGTTAAATCCGGATTTGATTTATTTATGCAAGCCCGTACCGGTAAAACCGTAATTTGTATCAGTGGTGAAGAAATCTTATCTAATCATCCGGATACCAATACGGCCTTAAAAAAACTACACGCCAACCGTGTGCCATGGGCTATAGCATTTACCCATGCAGATAACTTAGACTTGTTTGATTTTACAAAACAAAAACCAACTTTTGTTTGTTTGCCTTGCTCTGAGATTGCCCCTGCATCATTGCCAAACGGATTAAAAAAAGATCAAATAATCCTAACAAATGTACATACGCAAAAAATGTTATTAGAGGCCTTACGTACAGGATATACTTATTTTTCCGGCAAGGTTGTTAATCTTATTTTAGGCAGTGCCTGCCAAAAACGTTGTCCATATGGTGATACTTGTGCTGAGGACTTATGCAGTCAAATTTGGACCGGCAAAATGGCTGATGCTCATTGTGTATTCAATGATTTTCGCACAAAATTTATTTATGAGGAGCAAGATAACGCATGAGAAAACCCGCTGTTTTAGAACATTTGCATTATCTGGCCAAACGCACATTTAAAGGACACGCTTTATTTGTCGCCTTATCGCAAGTTTCGGATGAAACAATAAAAGAGAAAATCTTATCCGCTATTCAAGAGTATGAACAAACCCATTCTTGTTCGGCATTTACATTGAACAACCATGATATTTTATTATTTTTCAACAATAACAAAGCTCATCACTTAATGTTATTGGCGTTAAAAATAAAAACATTCACCGGTATAAAGTTGTATGAAAAAATAATCAGCGCCTATGATTTAAAAACCGATTACGCCAGATTACACAATCGTGTTTATCATTTAGTATCAGTCCCTCAAACCAATAGATTGCATACCTTATCCGTTATGCAAAAAATACCACATAAACCATTTACATTTGATTATTTGGAGCGAGTTTTATCACATTTAGAAAATACCTCATTAAATCACCTTATCCGCAAACAACCTATCTCTTCTTTTACAGCCGAAGATAATGGATGTGCTTTATTTACCAGCTGGTTCGTTGATTTAACCGATATTCGTCGTATTTTAATACCGGACGTGGATATTTTGGAAAACAAATTTTTTTACGGCATTTTACGCAGTGCCGTTGAACAAAAAGTTCTGCAAAAAATAAAAACCATTCCCGATTGGACAGGAGCGATTAACGTATCGGTCAGCTTATTTCGGTCTCCAACCATGAAAGACTGGTTAAAATCGCACACCCAAACACAAAAACAAAATATTTTATTTGATTTTGCCTTTGATGATGTATTAGCCAACCGAACCGACTACCAAAAACTGAAAGCAGCGTTAGAACCGGCCGGCTATCGTTTTATTATCCGTATTCATTCAAATCGGTCCTACTTAATCAAAAAAGCGTTACCCGCCGATTATGTCAAAATACCGGCAGATGCTCTGCTCACTCATGGATTGGGCGACTTAGACCCTCAAGATATCATTGCTATTGGTATTCGCAATGAAACCATTCACCAAAAGCTTGTCCAAATGGGCATTTTTCAAATACAAGGTATGTACAATATGCCATTATCCGAAGCATAAAAAATAACTTGCTATTTTATATGGTATCGTGTATAGTGAGTTCAAGTTTAACACCAAACAAAAGGATAAAATAATGAAAAAAATCAATCCGGTGATGATTTCCGGTAAAGAGGTTATTCCATTAATTGAAGGTGGGAAAGGCGTTGCCGTGTCCGACGGACGTTCTTCCGGAGCTTGGGCAGCGGCCGGTGCCGTTGGAACTATTTCCGGTGTGTTTGCCGATGTTATTGATGATGAAGGACGTGTCGTTCCAAAAGTTTACACGCGTAAAGCACGTCAAGACCGCCACAAAGAGTTAATTGAAATGTCTATTAAAGGTGGTATTTGCCAAGCCAAAATCGCTCATGAAATTTCCGGCGGTAACGGCCGTATCCACATGAATGTGTTGTGGGAAATGGGTGGCAGTATTCCAATTTTAGAAGGGGTCATGAACTCTTGCGAAAATATGGTTGCCCGTATGAAAGAAAAAGCACCGGAAAAATATCATGAAAAAATTGAAGCTGCCGGTGAAAAATTCCAACAAACACTTGGGGCATTACGCTTTAACGTTCAAAAACGTATGAATGATGCCATTCCGGTAGTTGACGGTATGATGGGTGAAATTAAAAACCTTATTCACGGGGTAACCTGTGGTGCCGGTATGCCATATAAATTAGCCGAAATTGCCGCCAAATACGGCATTTACTATTATCCGATTGTATCATCAGCTCGTGCTTTCCGAGCTTTGTGGTTGCGTTCTTACAAAAACTGCCCTGATTTGCTGGGCGGTGTTGTATACGAAGATCCGTGGTTAGCAGGTGGTCATAATGGTCTTTCCAATTCTGAAGACCCAACAAAACCACAACGTCCGTATGAACGTTTAGTTGAACTCAGAACATTAATGAATTCATTGAATTTAAATCATGTGCCAATTATTTTGGCCGGTGGTGTATGGAATTTATCTGAATTTGATGAGTATATTGATAATCCGGAAATCGGTCCGTTGGCTTTCCAATTGGGGACCCGTCCGTTATTAACGGTTGAAAGTCCGGTTGCCAAAGCTTGGCAAGGATGTTTAAGAGGCCTAAAAAAAGGTGATGTTGTGTTGCAACAATTCTCTCCGACCGGATTTTATTCTTCAGCCGTTCGCAATAAATTTATGGATAATCTGTTTGCCAGAAAAGACACCGAAATGCCCTATTTGGAAAAACCGGAAACCATTTTTGTACGTCCGTTTAAGCTCAGCGAATCTCAAACGGTTTACATTACAGACCACGATTTAAAACGTGCTGAAAGCTACATTAAGGATGGTCGCAACGTTGTGTTAAAAACACCGGAAAAATCCATTATTTTTGTAACCCCCGAAACAAATGCTCAAATTAAAGAAGACCGTGCTAATTGTGTTGGATGCTTGTCCGCTTGCGCATTCTCAGCTTGGTCCCAAGCCGATGGTCATTTAGACAGATTACCAGACCCACGTTCTTTCTGTATTAACAAAACATTGAATGCCATCGCCCATGGGGAAAGCATTGATAATAACTTGATGTTTGCCGGACACAGCGCCTATCGTTTCGGTACCGATCCGATGTACCAAAACGGATATATTCCGACGGTACAAGAATTGGTTGACGCATTACTCAGTGGCAAATAAAGTTTTTATACCTATAACACCCACCCTCACCGGTGGGTGTTTTTTTATAAAAAAATCGCTTGAACTTTTGTATTTGTTTTGCTACACTTTTTCTTAAGGCGAGTGATGTTCGCCCCGAGGCTTCAGAACCTCTTCCTTGTGCGTCTTTTATAGATGGTAAATGCTTTCCAGCATTCGGCTGGAAGGCGGTAAAATAAGCCATACGGTGAATATACCGTGCTATATCACAAGAAATAGTTCTGAACTTCCAGTCGCCCTTCATCACGGCGATTTTTTCGTTTAATCTATAAATTGAAAGGAAGTCTAAATGGCTACGAAAAATTTACAATATGAATCCGGTCGCAGTATGGTAGAAATGCTCGGCACTTTAGCCATTATCGGTGTGTTAAGTATTGGTGGTATTGCTGGATATTCTTATGGTATGGATAAACACAAAGCCAATCAAACCATTAATGATATTATGTTAATGGGTGTGGATATGATAACACAAACATCTCAAAAACGAGGTGTTCTAACTTTAGCCGAATGGGGGACAAAAACGACCGCCGGATATAATTTTACGGTTACCTCAAATCCCGATAACAATACGCAATACGGCATTCAAATTACGGGTGTACCCTCCCGTGTGTGTCAAATGGTGGGCGATGGTCTTAAAACAACGGCCGAAGTGTACGTAGATAATGCCGACTATGCCACAGCGGAGGACCCATGCAACTCATCCGAAGAAAATACAATGTCGTTTTTCTTTGAACCGGTAGAAACGGCGTTTGGCGAATGCAAAACAGACACAGATTGCGGAGATGGTCGTTATTGCGATGCGGATACGGGCATTTGTTTCCGTGGAACAGCACCGGAGGGGACATATGGAGACTGTACAACAACCAATGAATGTTGTGAAAAAGGGGATAATCCATACTATAAACATGGCAGTGATTGTTCCACCGATACAATCGCAAATGGTATGTGTTATTATGGTACATGTGTCGCCAAAGGGTGTACATACAATGAAAATAAATGTACAGGCAAAGCAGAATATTGTGCCAGCCCGAGTACCAATTGTGAGGAGGCTTTCCCGAACGGCAAAACCGGTACGTGCGTGAAAGCGGACTTTGCGAAACTTGACGTTGGTGGTAAAACATATTACGTATCGCATAATACAATGAGTTGGTGGGATGCTGATGCAGCGTGTAAGGCATTGGGACGCGATGGATTAGTTAGCGTTAATGACCTTGTAACGGGTTGGACAAGCAAATACGATCACAATAGCGATGGATTTACGGCCCTTGGGGCGGCATTGCAAAGCCATTTGGGGACAGGTTCCCAGGTATGGACGTCTGACGATTACGATTCCTGTGACGCATTCTTCGTGAATCTGGACGATGGTGACGTCTACGACTGCGGTCGCTACGACAGCTACTCCTTCGCTGTGTGTCAGTAGGGTTTGTTTGTCCGGCTTTTAAAACGGACCTTATTCTTTCGCCGGCACTTTGGAAGTGTCGGCGATTTTATAATATCCGGTTTTGTTCTCCGATACCATAGCATTGACCATCCCAAAGTTTCCTCTTGTTTTTTATGTCGGGATATGTTATGTTTCACAAAAAGGAGAAAATATGAAATCAATTATTTTTATTTGTGTGGTTGGTATAACATTGACGTTATCGTCTTGTGGTCGGATGTCGGCTGTTCAAAAACCGGCTGACAGTGTTTATCCTAAAACCTATACCGTTCAAATTTAACACACGAATAGGACTGACTTTTAAAAGGTGAAATAATGACAAAAAAATTCAAATCAATTACTGTTTTTTGCAGCGCTTCCGGTTCTACTGCCTCTATTTATTGCGAATATATGCGTAAAGTAGGGGAAATGTTGGCCGAAAATGGCATTACAATGGTTTTCGGTGGTGGTGACGAAGGGATGATGGGCAAAGTTTTACAAGGTGTTTTGAACAAAAACGGAAAAAAATATGCCGTTATTACCGAACAACTGTTTCCGCTGGAATGCCATAATCCAAGTGTTTATACCAAAGGGGAACTGATTACCGTTGATACAATGGCCGAACGCAAAGCAAAACTGATAGAACTGGGCGATGCAATTTTGGTTGGCCCTGGTGGATGGGGAACAGTTGATGAAGTGTCCGAATATGCCGTAGCTGTTCAAATTGGTAATGCCGCCAGAAAACCTATGTTGTTTTTGAACTTCAATAACTTTTGGAAACCGATGATGCATATGATGTTGAATATGTTGCAAGAAGGGACCCTTAATAACAACAAGGTTGACTTTATTGATTTTGTTAATGATATTGATGGGATTTTTCCAACGCTGGATAAAATCCAAGAACGTATTGAAGCTCGTGAAAATGGTACACCCGTTGTGGCACCATTTTGTGCGTGTGTAGAGGCTCCCAGACAAAATGATTAAGGCCTCCTCATTATGTTCGTGGATAATTACAGACCATTAAATCCTCAAGAAAAAGGTGCTTCTGAAACCAACTTTAAAATTAATTTTATCGGATTAATTTTAGGTATATTTTTTTTGTTATATCTTAAAGATACGGATATTTCTATTTTTTGGAAATTTACCGGTCTGACTATATTAATTTCTATATCCGTCAGTGTTATGGAATTTTTGTGCTATGAAAAAAATAGTGCATTGGGATTATTGCACTTACATAGAAAGCACAGTC
>JAFXFY010000061.1 GCA_017513365.1 Alphaproteobacteria bacterium
ATCAATCATCAATAAAGGCGTAGGCAAGCGTTCCAAAATGCTGGCATCAGACAATGTTTGATTAGACCATAGATTTTTAACAGATACAAAAGCATCGGCCAATCGAACCGAGCCGAAAATTCCCAAATGAAAGCGGGGTAATTCTACATCGGCACCTTGTGCTAAAGATTTCAGATAGGAAATAAAGTTTTCTAAATCTTTAAATACAAAGGTGATTAAAAAGCCGGTTAGAATAAATATGGCTACAAAGTATAAAATGCCTTGCCACCACAAAATCTCTTTAAAGGCCGTTAAAATGCTTAAAAACAAAAAAGTTGGAACAGTTAACACAAAAATACGGGCAAAAAAACGAGATGTTTTTAGATTTGCTCGCAAACTGCCCCAAAAACCAAGCTGATTTTGTTTCTTTTTGACTTTATTTTTTTTCATAAAAAGAGTATACTCTTTTTCAACAAAAAAAGGAAATAAAAAATGAGTGAACCGAAAATTACGCCAATGATGCAACAATATTTGGCAACAAAAGCCGAATGCCCCGATTGTTTGTTATTTTATCGTATGGGGGATTTTTATGAATTGTTTTTTGATGATGCAAAAGTGGCGGCGACTGCTTTAGATATTGTATTAACGTACCGCGGAAAACATAACGGAGAACCGATACCCATGTGCGGTGTGCCGTTCCACGCTTATGAAAATTATTTGGTGCGTTTAGTAAAAGCCGGTTATAAAGTTGCCATTGGAGAACAATTGGAAAGTCCGGCAGAGGCTAAAAAAAGAGGATATAAATCCGTTGTACAAAGGGGTGTTGTGCGTATTGTAACAGCTGGTACATTGACTGAAGATAGTTTGTTAAATGCACGCCGTCATAACTATTTGGTATGTGTTGCAGAAGGCGCAGAAGGCATGGGATTAGCGTGGGCAGATATGTCTACCGGTGATTTTTATACACAAATTGTGCCGGTGGCCTCTGTAGCGTCGGCTCTCAGTCGGTTAGATGCTTCCGAGCTATTAATCGCCGAACAAACACGATTAGCTCACTCAGCCCTATTTGACGAGTGTGGGATAGATATGTCCTTTGTACCCTTGGATAAGTTTAATTATATTTCGGCGAAAGGGGAAGTAGAGCACTTTTATAAAGCGCATGAAATTAGTGAAATTGGTGCTTTTTCCAAACCCGAAACAATTGCAGCGGGTGTGTTAATTCGTTATGTGTTGGAAACTCAACGAGGAGTTGTGCCACTCTTGCAGGTGCCTCAACGCATTGTAGCGGGCGCTTTTATGGAAATTGATCCATCCACCCGTCGCAGTTTGGAACTAACGCACTCTTTGTCTGATGATAAAAATGCCAGCAGTTTATTAAAAACGATAGATGCGACTCAAACCGGAGCTGGTGGTCGTTTGTTGTCTTTTTATTTGTCTGCTCCGTTGTTAGATGTAAAAGAAATTGAAGCTCGATTAGATAAAATTGATTATTTTGTTCAAAATGTTGGTGTACGGGATAAAGTGCGTGAAATTTTAAGAGGGGGAGCTGATATTGAGCGGTCTATTACGCGTTTATCTTTAAAACGAGGTGGACCCAAGGATTTGTTGGCAATTTGCCAAACATTGGCTAAAATTCCCCAATTACGTCTATCTATGTGTGATACGATGGTTCCCTTTTCATTGGAAGATAACAAAAGTCAAATGGGGGACTGGACGGCTTTGACGGAAGAAATCTATGCCGCCATAGGAGATGATGATAAGGATTTGCCGGTATTAGTGCGAGATGGTGGGTTTATTCGCAGAGGATATTCTGCCGCTTTGGATGAGCTGAGTAATATTAAAAATAATGCCAAAAAAGTTGTGGCGGATTTGCAAGCTAAATATATTCAGGAAACGGGAATTGCTCAATTGAAAATATCCTTTAACAATATTGTCGGGTATTATATTGAGGTGCCTGTTCGTTTTTCTGAACCATTACTGAGGGAAAAAGAGCGGGGTTTTATCCATCGCCAAACAATGGTTAATGTTGTCCGTTTCACAACGGCAGAGTTAAGTGAATTAGAGGCCAAAATTTTACATGCCGATGAGAAAAAATTGGCAATGGAATTAGAGTTGTTTGAAACTTTAAGAAATAAAATTTTATCCCTCAGCACACCGTTATTAAAGGCAGCAACGGCTATGGCAACCATAGATGTGGCTTGTTCTTTGGCGTATTTAGCCGATAAAAACGGATGGACACGTCCCGTTATAACGGATGGAGAGGAATTTGAGATTAAAAAAGGACGACATCCGGTTGTTGAGGCTGCATTGGGTAAACAACGTGAAAATTTTGTGCCGAATGATTGCCGACTTGGGGAAGAAGAAAATAATTTGTGGTTATTAACCGGTCCAAATATGGCGGGTAAAAGTACTTTTTTACGGCAAAATGCCTTGATTGCGATTATGGCTCAGATTGGGTCCTTTGTGCCGGCTGAGTACGCCAAAATCGGTTTGGTGGATAAGGTTTTCTCTCGGGTGGGGGCGTCTGATGATTTAGCCAGAGGTCATTCTACCTTTATGGTGGAAATGGTGGAAGTGGCCAGTATTTTAAATGGGGCAACTGCCAAATCTTTGGTTATTTTAGACGAAGTGGGTCGTGGAACGGCCACTTTTGACGGACTGTCTTTGGCGTGGGCGGTTGTGGAATATTTGCATGACGTAAATAAATGCCGTGGATTATTTGCGACACACTATCATGAATTAACGGCACTAGCCAATCGTTTAAGGGGCGTTTCTTTACACACTATGCGCACAAAAGAATGGAATGGCGAAATAGTGTTTTTGCATGAAGTAGGTGAAGGGGCTATTGACCGCTCATACGGGATACATGTGGCAAAATTAGCCGGATTACCAACCAGTGTATTAGATAGAGCCTCTGAGGTATTGGCCGGGTTAGAGGATAAAAAACGTGAACAGCAACCTCTTTTTGAGGATTTACCCTTGTTTTGTGTCGCCAAAGAGCCTACGTTAAAAACAAGTGAAGTAGAAAATCGCCTAAAGGATGTTAATTTAGATTTAATGAGTCCAAAAGAGGCGTTGGATTTTCTGTATAATTTGAAAGGAATGATAAATAAATGATACAGGCCATAATCGGATTATTTTTATTATTTGTTTTCTTTTCGTTTATGTTTGTAATGGCGTGGTATGTAGCGATTCCGTTAATATTAATTTTATGTGCGGTGGCCGTTATTGGACGTATTTGGGAAAAAATCAAGATATGGATGCCACCACAGAAACCTGTGGAAAAATTGGAACGGGTGGACTCTCCTCGTCGCCGTACTCATAAAAAAGAAGTCATTGATGTAGATTATACCGAAGTTTGATTCAATAAAAATAAGTTTAAATCTCGAAAAAATATTGAAAAGCTCTGTGTTTTTTTTATAATGAAAAAAATAAAGGAGTTTTTTTATGTTAAAAAAATCATTATTTATTGCTTCATTATTGGTTTCATTTATTGTACAGGCGGAAAATATTCGTTTTGCGCCCAAAGATGGAGATTTATATTTGGCAACAAAATTTTTAAAAACAACCTATGAAGATAAAAAAGATAACTTAGGTAATTTTGTTATTTCTCCGTTATCTGTATATGCCGCAACAACGTTATTAGCAAACGGTGCTACCGGAAGAACTTTTGAAGAATTAGAAAACAATATTTTAGATTTGAGTAAAAAATCTAAAGCAGTCAAATTTTTTCAGCCAGAACCAAAGAGAACAGAAGATCAGGAAGCAACTCTTAATGAAGTTAATCAACGATTATCATTATATATAAAGGAAAAATCTCAATTTGAAATGAATAATTCTGTTTGGGGGGATGCGTTTTTGCCAACCTATATAGAAAGTGTCAAAACAAACCTGAATGCCGAAGCTAAATCGTTACCGGCTCATACGTCCACAATTAATGAATGGATTGAAGAAAAAACAAAAAAACGTATTCAAAAAATGCTACCAGAAAACCATACTCAAAGAAATGAATTTTACTTAGTGAATACTGTTTATTTTAAAGATGAATGGCAAAGTGTTTTTATTGAGTTGGGTACGGCAATTCAAAAATTTCACTCATTGGATGGCCAAATGGATGATGTCTATATGATGGCAAAAATAGAAGTTATTGATTATTATG
>JAFXFY010000062.1 GCA_017513365.1 Alphaproteobacteria bacterium
ACGTAGTCAGCGTGTCCGGGGCAGTCAATCACAAAATTGTTCAAATTGAGTGCGGTAATGATAAAAATCCAATACTTTTACACCAACAGAATCATACAAAAACCAACCAATACCATAACCAAACCATCCACCGACAACACTGGCAAGAGTTGTGTACAAAGCAATTTTAAAAGCCTCCGTTCTACGTGCCAAAATCAAAGGAATCAACAACAAATCCGGCGGAATAGGAAAAAATGAACTTTCCACGAATGAAATAACGATTAAGGCCGTTAACGCATATGGCCCAGATACTAAGCCCATACACCAATCATAAATGGATTTCATCATTTTGTTCCAAAGCTTTTTCATGTTTGACTTTCCGCTTTATTGATATTATAATATTCACGTTATAACCATTTTATGAGGTAAAATCAATGAAAAAGTTATTTTTTGCTCTTTTAATTGCCTGTGGCTTAACTGCTTGCGGTATCGGCAATACAAACACAACCTATTCTCGTTCTGCTATCGGGCAACAAGGAGCCGTTTCCTATGGAACCATTATCAGTATGGCTGTTATTAATACGGCCGGCACAAATTCCATCGGAACAGTCGGCGGGGCCGTTGCCGGAGGAGCGGCCGGATCCATGATTGGTGGCAATACAGCCGTTAACATTATCGGTGGTGTCGGCGGGGCTATTTTAGGCGGTATGGTTGGTAGTGCCACAGAACAAGCCTTAACCCGCGATACAGCTATGGAATTTATCGTCCAAAAACAAAACGGACAAGTCATTGCGATTGTGCAATCTAATGAACTTAATTTACGTGTCGGCGATCCGGTTATGTTAATTTCAACCGGTGGTACAACCCGCATTCGCGCCAGAATGTATTAAGGTATTTTTAACTCTTTAAAAGTCCATCGTTTTCCGGTGGGCTTTTTTGTTGACAACATACCCAATTATGTGTATGAAAAAGATAAAGAAAGGAGTATCACATGCATTTAAGTATTTTTTTAGTTATCGTTTGTACTTTGGCGGCCCTTTGGATCGTGGCTGGCACTTACAAAAAAGCCAACAGCAAAATCACTTTAGATAATGCCGTTGAGGAATACAATGATAAAAAAACAAAAGAAAAAGCTCAAAAAATTAAGAAAGGAAAAAAATAATGAAAAGAATTTTATTGGCTGCCACAGCCGTTATTTTTGTTGGATTTGTTGCCAGTTTTTCCGGCAAATTAGTTGAAACCAACACTTTTGGAAACTATCAAGTCAAACAAGCCGCCATTACCGGTGATATTTCCGTACATGCCGAACCGGGGCTATATTGGCAAGGTTTTGGTTCCATCACAACCTATCCGATTTCCGAAGATTTAGACTTTGAAGATGCCGGCATTGAAGTGCGGTTTAACGATGGGTCTGTGGCAAAAGTCAAAGGAACCGTTAAATTTAAATTATCCTTAAAACCCGACATTCAAAAAGTATTACACCGTGATTATGCCGGTTTCCAAAATGTGGTAACAGACTTGATTCAAAAGAATGTGCAAGAGGCTTTAGGTAATACCGCCACATTAATGGTAGCCGAAGATTCTTATTCTGCCAGACGTGCCGAATTTTCCGATATTGCCAAACGCCAATTGGAACAAGGTATTTTTAGAACAGAAACAAAAAATGTTGATTCCATTGATGAAAACGGCACTAAATTTAAAAAACGTGTCATTGAAGTCGTAGAAGATGAACACGGCAACCCAATTGTTCAAAAAGAATCTTTGTTAAAACGTTATGAAATTGAAATTTTACAATTCGTTGTTAATGACTTTGAATACGATTCCAAAATCAATGAATTAATCGCCAAGAAAAAAGAAGCCGAACAAATTAAGGTTGTGGCGGCCGCCAATGCCGAAAAAGCCAAACAAGATGCTTTGACGGCCGAAGCCGAAGGAAGCGCTGCGATTGCTAAAGCCAAAGCCGAAGCCGAAGTGTTAAAAATGACAGAAGTGGTTGAGGCTCAAAAACGAGCTGAAGTAGCTAAACTTGAGGCAGAACGCGCTAAATACGAAGCCATGAAAATTAAAGAACAAGGGGAAGCTGAAGCTTATGCCAATAAATTAAAGGTTCAAGCCGGTTTAACCCCGTTAGAAGAAGCCATGATTGAAAAAGAAACACAAATCGGGGTGGCAGCTGAGCTTGCTAAAGTTCAATTTCCACAAACGATGGTGATTTCCGGCGGTTCTGGTACAAACGGTGGTGTTAATCCGTTTGATGCCGTTGGGTTAAAGGCTTTGTATGATTTATCTAAACAAATGTCCGATAATCAATACGGTATCAGCCGATAAACAGTATTTAGATACAAAAAAAATCCTTGGCGTCAAACCCAAGGATTTTTTTATTAAAAACAAACTATATTACAATCAAGGTTCCGGTCAATTTACGTATAGTAAGTAAATTAGAGCATAAATCTAATCTTTATGATACGGATGGCCGTCTAAAATGGTTTTAGCACGATAAATTTGTTCGGCCAGTACGACACGCATCAACATATGAGGAAGCGTCATCCGCCCAAAAGATAATTTTAAATCGGCTCGCTGTCTTAATGTTTCAGAATGCCCATTGGCACCGCCGATTAAAAAAGCCACCGTTCCGACACCGCTATCTTGCCATATACGCAAACGACCGGCCAATTCACGAGAGGACAACGTTTCCCCCCGTTCATCCAACACCACAATTTTGGCATCATTTGGTAAGGCCTTTAATAATAATTCGGATTCAGCCGATTTTAATTCATCTACCGGCAACGTGCGTTTTTCTTCAACCTCTTTTATTTCAACCGGCCATCGGGTTTTAGATACATACTCATTTATCAGAGCCTCTTCAGGGCTCTTTTTTTTCATTTTACCAACGGCACCGATGATTATTTTCATTGACATTTCTTTTCATATTTAACGGGCAATAAATCGCTGATTTTACGAACGTCATAGCCTTTGTCATTATCGGCCGGCACAACAACCAGTGTATTTTTATCACCATAATCGGCAATAAATTCACGACATCTGCCACAAGGCGACACCAAATAAGCCTCTTTATCCCGAGCCACCGCAATTAATTTGATTTTCATATCTTCTTCGGCCATGACGGCTCTGGCAATCGCCGACGTTTCCGCACACATTGCCACAGACGGTTGAGTTGTCCCTAAATTTAATCCAGTGTATAGATTGCCATTATATGTCAATAATGCCGCAGCCACCACAAAATGATGGCCGTCTTTTTGATAGCGTTGTTGTATCAATTCTCGGGCCGCCTGAATGACTTGTTCAACCTCTTTTTTCATTTTAATTTACCTCTTTAATTAATGCGTCTAAAGACTCTCTGGCCTCTTCTTTGTATTCAACAGCCTCTTCTTTTAACTCTTCAACTTCAGTGGCTATTTCTTTTTTGATTTCCTTACCTATTTTTTTGAGTTGTTTGTCTTTTAGTTTTCCTTGTTCATAAGATTTAATGTCTTTTTTAATTGTTTCAGGAATAAATTTTTCTAAAACGCCGGCAGATTGTTGAATATAATAAACACTGATATTTTCTTCTTCAGCCGTTAACAATTGTTTGGATGAAAAAATCATAGAGGCCCCAATGTAAACGATACCAAGCAATAACCACGCCCGAAATACGCCAAACAATAACCCTAAAATACGATCCAATCCACTTAAAGAACTTTCCCTGAGCTTTGATGTAATACCGGCATTTAATAAAGTCATAAATACTAACACACCAACAGCGACCAATACCGAGCCGATAATACCGGCAATAACCTCATTATCTATCACCTTACCTATCAGCGGTTGCATCCATGAATAGCTATAAAGTCCCGCAATACCAGCCACAATCCATGAGGTAATTCCTAACAATTCCCGCACCAATCCACGATACAGTGCAAAAATAACAGATAAGAAAACCGTAATAATGACTAAAACATCAATAACACCCATTACTGACCTCCTGTGAATAAATCTACTAAGGTTTTTAAATGCCCGACTTCCATTACCTTAATATTAGTCGTTTTGCCCTTTGTTTGACGTCTGGGCGGAATCATAGCCCGTTCAAAGCCTAATTTAGCCGACTCCTTCAATCGTAAATCCGGTTGAGAAACGGCTCTAGCCTCTCCAGATAAGCCTATTTCGCCAAATACCACCATATCGGCCGGCACCGGTTTTTGTACCAATGACGAAACAATAGCCGCCGCCACAGCCATATCACAAGCCGGCTCGGTAATTTTTAACCCGCCTGCTACGTTCAGGTAAATATCTTTATTCGCCAAAACAACGCCACATCTGGCCTCTAAAACAGCTAAAATCATGTTGAGGCGACCACTATCCCATCCGACAACAGCCCGTCTGGGGGCAGATCCGCCTTGCGGTGCGACAAGCGCTTGGATTTCCACCAACATCGGACGAGA
>JAFXFY010000063.1 GCA_017513365.1 Alphaproteobacteria bacterium
ATACTGCAAAACCGATTGCTCTTGAAATCATTGCAAGTATTGCTCCGCATTTTGGAATTCAACCGATTGAAACGTATAAATTACCGGCCTATGTTCAAAAAGCAATTGATATAACAAATGAAGCGAAAAAGAAGAAAAAAAGATGATGAAATTAAGTGAATTAACAGCGGTTGCAAACATTACATACCAAGGGGATGATTTAGAAATTACGAATTTGTCTTGCCATTCCGGTCAGATTAAGCATGGTGGTTTGTTTTTTGCCGTACATGGTAGCCAAAAAGATGGAGCTGATTTCGTTCCTCAAGCCGTTCAAAACGGGGCCGTTGCTATTATTGCCGAACGGCCTGTTCAAACAACGGTACCGGTGATAGTGGTTCCGGATGTTGGGCAAACAATGGTTAAAATGGTGGAACGATTTTATCCGTCTGAAGCGTTAAAAAAAGTAGCGGTTACCGGTACAAACGGTAAAACATCAACGGTGTATTATGTGGCTCAAATTATGAATGCGTTAGGTGTTCCGGCAGCCAGTATGGGGACAATAGGGGTTAATTCACCATTGCTTAAGAAAGCCGGTTCTATGACGACACCCGATACATGTGTTATGCATGAAAATTTGAATGCTCTGCAAGAGGCGGGTGTTCAAGCCGTTGCTATGGAAGCATCTAGTCATGGTTTAGACCAAGGACGGTTGGATGGTGTAATGTTGACAGCGGGGGCCTTTACAAATTTAACTCAAGATCATTTGGATTATCATAAAACAATGCAGGCTTATTTGTCGGCTAAAATAAAATTGTTTGATAAGATTACGGTTGGTGGATATGCCGTTTTAAATGCTGATATCCCCGAATTTAATATATTAAAAGAAACGGCATTATCAAAGGGATTACAGGTTATTTCCTATGGGAAGCAAGGAAATGAATTGCGTATTTTGGAACAAAAACCGTTAGCTGTTGGGCAACGGGTATCTGTTTATGCTTTTGGTAAAACGTATGATATGGATTTAAATATTGTTGGCGATTTCCAATTGATGAATATTTTATGTGCCATAGGGTTATGTGTTGGATTAGGGGCTAATGCCGAAGATATTATGCAGGTTGTTCCTTTATTGAAAGCACCAGAGGGACGGTTGGAACGTGTTGCAATCTTAAAAAACAATGCCTCTATTTATGTGGATTATGCGCATACGCCGGATGCTTTGGAACGAGTGTTGAAAACAATGCGCTTGCACACACAAGGGCGTTTGGTATGTGTCTTTGGGTGCGGAGGTAATCGGGATGCGGGTAAAAGACCGTTAATGGGTGAAATTGCAAATCGTTTGGCGGATGTGGTTTATATCACCGATGATAATCCACGTTTTGAAAATCCGGCCGACATTCGTACGCAAATTACCTCGGCTTGTCCGAAAGGGATTGAAATCGGCAATCGTCATATGGCCATTTTAACGGCTGTTAGTTCTTTGCAAGAAAATGATGTTTTAATTATTGCCGGTAAAGGTCATGAAACGGGGCAACTGATTAATGGATGCTCTTATGTTTTTGATGATAAAATAGAGGCTTTGTTGGCGGTTATGAATACCGAGCAACAACCTTTGTGGCAATTTCATGAATTGCAGGTGGCATTAACACCAAATGTGCCAATGGGCGTAAATGCGTTTGGGATTTCAAGGGATACCAGAACCTTACAAATTGGGGATTTATATATAGCCATTCGTGGTGAAAATATGGATGGGCATGCTTTTGTTAAATCTGCCGTTCAAAAAGGGGCTGCGGTTTGTTTGGTGGACCATGTGGTGTCAGATGTTCCTTTGGATAAGCAAATAGTCGTACCGGATGTGATGCAAGCTTTTAACCGTTTGGCTTTATTTGCCCGTAATCGGTCAGAGGCTAAATTTATTGCCGTAACGGGAAGTTCGGGTAAAACAACGACAAAAGAAATGTTAAAAGTGGTTTTGAGTGAACAAGGTAAAACCTATGCTACAACAGGAAATTATAACAACCATATTGGTGTGCCGTTAACATTAACCATGATGCCAATTGATACGCAATACGCCATTATTGAAACCGGTATGAATCATATTGGTGAATTGACGGAGTTATCTATGTTGGTGCGTCCGGATGTGGCTATTATTACCATGATTGGATCTGCACATTTGGCGCATTTTACGGATACAAAACAAATTGCCGAGGCTAAGGCCGAAATTTTTACTGCCATGAATGATGGTGGCGTAGCTATCTTAAATACAGATAATAAGGACTTTTTTGGATTTTTACGAGATAAAGCCTATGCGCATGGTGTGCGGCGGATTGTGTCTTTTGGACATGAAAAAGAGGCCGATTTTGTTTTAAAAGATACACTGGCAGTTGGCGAAAAAACAAAAATAACCGCCGATTGGCACGGAACGCCATTAAAATATGAAATCGGATTTTTAGGTGAACATTTTGCCATGAATTCTTTGGCTGTTTTGGCGGCCGTTGACAGCATTGGCGCCAGTGTGGAACAAGCGGTTTTAACGTTGGGCATAACGTCAGCCGTTGCCGGACGAGGGGCAGCTGAAACGGTCAGATTACCAAACGGCAATACGGTTGTTTTAATTGATGATGCCTACAATGCAAATCCGTCTTCTATGGTGGCCTCTATTCGGTCTTTGGGATTACGTCAAGGAACGGTTAAGGTGGCTGTTTTGGGCGATATGTTGGAATTAGGAGAACAGGAAATTGCGTTGCATGTTGGGTTGGTTAAAGAGTTATTAGAAGCTGGAGTAGATAAAGTTTATGCGACCGGTCGTTTGTGTCAGCATTTATACAATTCTTTACCACCGGACAGACAAGGCGCTTGGACCCAAACACCCGAAGAATTGGCTGGCGTTTTATTAAATAATTTGCCGGATGGGGCGGTGGTATTGATTAAAGCCTCTAATGGTATTGGGCTTAAAAAAGTGGTTATGAAATTGAAAGGAAACGGTTAATGTTATATTTATTATCCTTTTTGTCAGATGAAGTATCGTTATTAAATATTTTTAATTATATTACCGTGCGTGCCGGTGGGGCATTGTTTGTATCGTTCTTTTTATGCTGGTTTTTTGGACCTTCATTTATTGCTTGGTTGAAACGTAAACAAGGCGAAGGGCAACCTATTCGGGATGATGGCCCTCAAACACATTTGAAGAAAAAAGGAACTCCAACGATGGGTGGATTAATGATTTTGGTATCGGTCGCTATCTCAACATTGTTGTGGGCCAATTTATTTAATCCGTACATTTGGATGTTACTATTTGTAATGACCGGATTTGGATTAGCCGGTTTATTAGATGATTATTTAAAGTTAACAAAACGCAGTAGTGCCGGTATTTCCGGTAAAAAGAAATTGGCTTTACAATTTTTGGTCAGTGGAATAGCTTGTGCATGGATTATGTTTTTAGAACAAGGTCAGATGAGCACCACGTTAACAATACCATTTTTCAAAAATTTATTTATTGATTTGTGGTGGTTCTATGTGCCATTTGCATTGATTGTGATGGTGGGAACATCTAATGCCGTGAACTTAACGGATGGGTTAGATGGTTTGGTCAGTGTGCCCGTTATTATGTCAACAGTGGTGTTTATGGTTATCGCTTATGTGGTGGGGCGTGTGGATTATGCCGCTTATTTGCATATGCATTACGTGGTAGGTGCCGGTGAAATGGTTATTTTTTGTGGGGCTGTTATCGGGGCTGTTTTGGGCTTTTTGTGGTTTAATGCCCATCCGGCTCAAGTCTTTATGGGCGATACTGGTTCCTTGGCGTTGGGCGGTGTTTTAGGGGCTTTAGCCGTAGCCACTAAAAATGAAATCGTATTGGCAATTGCCGGTGGTGTTTTTGTGATGGAGGCCGTATCTGATATTATTCAGGTTGGGTCTTATAAACTTAGAAAAAAACGTGTCTTTTTAATGGCACCCATTCATCATCATTTTGAAAAAAAAGGATGGCATGAAACACAAGTTGTTATTCGGTTTTGGATTATATCCATTTTGTTGGCTATATTGGCATTGGCAACATTAAAATTGAGGTAATCAATGCGGGGTATCGGGTTAAAAATTCAATCTTTTTGCATTAACCATTATCGCAGTATGGATAAGGGGTTGTTAAACGGCATTTTTATTTTGTTATTATTCGGATTGTTTTTAACTTTTGCGGCTAGCCCCGGTGTAGCCGAACGTAATCATTATGAACCGTATCATTTTATTAAACGACAATTGATCTTTATTGGTCCGGCTGTCTTTGTGATGATGTTTACGGCGTTTTTATCTTTTAAATTTGTGCGTCGTTTATCCGGCATTATTTTGCTGGGTGCTTTACTTGGGATGGTGTGGGTATTGTTGTTTGGTGTGGAAGTAAAAGGAGCCTCGCGTTGGATGAATATAGGCCCTATTGGATTGCAACCATCTGAATTTATGAAGCCGGCTTTTGCTGTCGTGTGTGCGTGG
>JAFXFY010000064.1 GCA_017513365.1 Alphaproteobacteria bacterium
TACCCACCGGTATTGTGGTACAAAGTCAAACGGGACGCAGTCAATTTCAAAATAAAGATGAAGCTTGGGCAATGCTGAGGTCCAGATTGTATGAATTGGAACTCAAAAAACGGCAAGAGGCACAAGGTGTGATAGAAGCCTCTAAAGGCGATAATGGTTGGGGGAATCAAATTCGTTCCTATGTTTTACAGCCCTATCAAATGGTTAAGGATTTACGTACTGGTTATGAAACATCTGATACATCCGGTGTGTTAGATGGGGATTTAGATGGATTTATGCGGTCTTGTTTGGCTGGATTAAAGAAGGAGGATTAAACATGGCAGAACATACATTTGTCTTATTTAAACGGACGAAAGAGGTTGAAACCAAAATATCCGAATTTTTATCTAATATTGTTCATAGTGGTTTTTTGTTTGCTTTGGGTTTTGAAATTTATTTAAGTAAGGGGGCTACGGCTGAATTTGATAGTGTATGTGCTCAAATCAGTGCGCATGAAGCCAAAAATGATGAATTGCGCCGTGCTGTAGAAATTGGATTATATGCTCAGATGATTTTACCGGATGTGCGGTCGGATATTTTGCGTTTATTAGAAGGATGCGATCGGGTTATTAATGCCTATGAAGAAAATATGCTGAGTTTATCGGCTGAGCAAATTCAAATACCCGAAAAATATCGTCATGCCATTCATGACTTATTAAAGCCGACGGCTGATTGTGCCGATACTTTGATTGAAGCGGCCAGATGTTTTTTTTCGGGAGAACCTCTGACACAGTCAGCCATTTTAACATCCGATTATGAACACGAAATTGATTTAAAGGTGTTTGCCCTTAAACGGGCAATTTTTGCCGATAAAAAAATGGAGTTAGCTCATAAATTGCAACTTAGAGATATGATAGATCGGATTGAAAGTATTTCTGATCGGGCAGAAGATGTTACGGACAGATTGCAGGTTATGTCTGTTAAACATGCGTTATAAAGAGGGCAAATGAACGTAATCTTTCTCATCGGTGGGTTATTTTTAGCATTGGTTTTCGGACGAAACAATATCAGTAATTTGTTCGGAGCTGCTGTTTTTACCCGTATGGTTAGTTTGCGTACGGCAACCATGATTGCCATTTTATTTGTTATATTGGGGGCTGTTATCAGTGGTAGCGGAACATCAACCAGTATGCAACAATTAGGTAGTCCCCAAACAATGGCTGATGCCTTTATTTTGACAGTGTCGGCTGGTTTAGTATTGTGGGGGATGACACATCAAGGTATTCCGGTTTCCATTGCTCAAGCAATGGTAGGGGCAACTGTAGCCTTTAGTATTTTTCACAATAGTTTGACACATACGGATGTTTTAAAAAAAACGATATGGGCATGGATATACAGCCCCTTTTTGGCAATTGGTGTGGCGTTTATTGTTTTTAAATTGATACGATGGTGGTTAAAACATTTTCCGATATCATTGTTATATCGTGATGTGTTTACCAGAGTGGGTTTGATTATTGTTGGTGCTTTTTCGGCTTATGCTTTAGGGGCTAATAATGTCGCAACAATCAGTTCACCATTTATTTCAGCCAGTGGGTGGAATAATTTATGGGTTAATTTATTAATTTGTGGACTGGTTGGTATCGGATTTTGGACAGCCGATAAAAAGGTGATGAGAACAATGGGGTCCGGATTATTTCCGTTAACGCCGTTAGAGGCTTTGATTGTTGTTTTTTCAGCGGCTTTAACTCTCTTTTTATTTTCTTGGGGTGGATTAAAAGCGGTATTAGATTATTATGGATTGCCTGCATTTCCATTAGTGCCGGTACCGATGACTAGTGCCGTCATAGGGTCAATTATCGGTGTTTCTTTTGCCAAAGGTGGATATGGCTTGAAATATAAAATGCTTGGACATATTTTATTATCGTGGTGTCTTACACCGCTTGTTGCCGGTATGACGTGCATATATTTAATGACAATTTGGTCATTTGTGGAGAAATTGTAGCATGGCAAAGTTTTTGTGGAAAATGTCAAAAAAGACCGTTCGTTTGTTTTTGCGTGGTATTGAAATCACGGTGGCATTGATTATCGTCTTTTTAGGGTTGTTTTTTTGGCGGTTAAGTGTATCTCCAATGAATGTGGATTTTTTGGTGCCTCAGCTGAAAGAACACTTTGTGCCAAAAGATTTGCCCGTTAATATTGATGTGAATTCTATTGTTTTGCGGGCTGAGGTGCGTGATGAGGGTATTTTACATTTGCAAATTAAAGATTTGTCCGTTTTACGAGAGGACGGTAGCGTCATTACAGATTTACCCGATATTGAATTATCGTATGGTTTATGGCGTATTCTCAGCTTAAACTATATGCCGGATGCGTTGGTATTAAAAGATGCTTTTTTGCAAGCCGTTTTAGATGAAGAGGGTAATTTATACTTGCAAAGCAAAGATACGGACAGAGAACGTAGTGAAGAAACACCGCCTATTAAAGTATCTGATTTTAACGGATTTATCGGTTATTTAATGCAATTTCACCGATTGGCTTTAGAAAATGCTCAAGTGTTAATTGATGATAAACGTCAAGATAAGCAATTTTCGGTGCCTCGCTTAAATTTATTATTGGAAAATGATGGGTCAGACGAACACGCCCTAAGTGTTAATGCCGAGGTTATGGCCCAAAATCAAACATTTAATTTGGCTTTGCAAGCTGTATTTAATGGTAAAACACGTCAAATGCCATTTGAACTAACATTTGATTCATTAAATGTGTCTTCGTTAAGGCGCTTGATACCAGTGGTTCAAGACGCCAAAATTAATATTAAGGGTGGATTTTATGGAACGCTTGATTTAAAAAACAGTGATAAAAATATCCGCAACATTATATCGGAATTGTCCTTTAAAATTATCAATGAACGCCCCGGAACGGTTAATTTGCCGGCACCGTTGACGAATGAGTATAAAGTAGATGGTATGCTTATCCAAGGGGCGTTTGCTCCACATTTAGAGGCCTTAAAAATTGATAAATCCTCGCTCAAAACAGGTCAAGTTCAAGCGTCATTAGAAGTGGATATTACAGGTATCGGTGCCTTTTTGGATACACATGAGTTAAGTCATATCAAAACGGTTTTAAAATCGGTTGTGAAGAATGTTAAAACTGAGCAAGTTCCGAATTTGTGGCCGTCGGCTTTGGGACCGGATGCACATGCATGGGTTAAACAAAACTTGTCTAACGGGGGATTAAAAACGGCCGATTTTACGCTTTATTTTGATGGTGCAGAGTTGGTGGATTTATTTGGAGATATTAAAGCATCTGGTGTGTCAGTTGATTATTTGGCTCCTATGCCGGCTGTTCATAATGTATCGGCAACGGTTCATTTATATCCGGATAAGGTGGATATTTTTGCTACCTCAGGGGATTTAGGAACTATTAAATTGAAAAAAGCCGATTTGCATTTTACGGACTTACAAGATGACATTTCAAATGCCAATATGATAATTGAGGCAGAGGGCCCCGTTAAAGAGGTTATGCAATTAATTGATTCTAAACCGTTGGAGTTTGCCGGAGCTTTTGGTATTAATCCGGTGGCAACTGGGGGTAAAGGAACGGTAAAAACAACCTTAAATTTCCCTTTAATCAGTTCGTTGGATATTAATCAGGTAAAAGTTGATGTGTCGGCCGAAATTCAAGAGGGTATTTTCCCGACACCGATAGACGGAGAAAATATTTCAAATGGCACGTTTGATTTATCAGTTAATAATAATCGGTTGGAATTGAATGGCACGGCCGAGTTAAGAAAAATTCCACTCAAATTAAAGTGGACGGAATATTTTCAAAAAACAAAACAAAATGTTAATCGGTCTATTTATGATATTTCAGGGACTATATCGGATGCGCAAATTAAACCATTTTTTGAAGATATAGATACTTATTTTACAGGCGAGGTACCTGTATCGGCCATTATTACTAAAGATTTTGATGATAAAACAAAAATAACGGCTCAACTTGATTTAACAAAGGCAACTGTTCCCATTTATCCGATTGGGATTACAAAAGATATGAATAATCCAATGACGGCAACAATTTTGACGCATATGGTGGGTACAAATGCGCCGACATCAGTGGCATTTGAAATGAGTGGAACAAGTCCTAAAATAGATATTAAAGGGTCTGTTGATTGGCAAAACGGTATCAATTTGCAATTAGAAAAGGTGATTGCGCCTAAAAATGATTTTGCCGGATATGTTGTTGTTGATAAAGACTTAAACAGCAATATTAAATTGCAGGGAACGTCTTGGAATATGTCCGAATTATTTGATATGCCGATTTTTAAACGGACCCCACCCGAAAAAGATGAAAATGGTGAAGAAAAAGAAAAAATTGCCAACGTGCAAATTGCCCCACCCGATATTCAATTGGATGTAGATTTAAAATCGTTGATTTTAAATGTTCAAAAACCATTAAAATTTGTTCAAATGAGGGGTAAACGAAAAGGATATAAGTGGCAACATTTAAATATTTCGGCTTTTGGGTCAAAACCATTGGAAATTCATTATATTCCTCAAACAAAAGAACTTAAAGGGGAAAGTGATGATCTTGGGGATTTGTTGGCTCGGTTAAATGCAACAGACAGATTTTTTGGCGGAAAAATGCGTATTAATGCCAAACAAAATAATGCGGGCAGTTTTGTTGGTGATATTGTGGTTCGTCAATTTAATTTGAAGGACCCGGGCTTTATTATCCAAGCGGTAACGGTTTTAGGTATTGTGGATGGTATTCGTGGGAAAGAACTCAACTTTAAAAAAGCCATTATTCCGTTTGAATTAACGCCGTATCAAAATGTGTATATTAATGATGGATATGCATCCGGTACGTCATTGGGGCTGACATTTAAAGGACGGGTTTCACTGGCTAAATTGGCTTTGAGCGGTCAAGTGATACCGGCCTATGCCATTAATTCATTGCCTGGGAAAATACCGCTCATCGGTAATTTATTTAAGGACGGAGCCGGTGGTGGATTGCTTGGGGTTCGGTATGAATTAAAGGGAACAGCCTTTAACCCCAAAGTGGAATTTAATACGTTAAGTTCTATTGCCCCTGGGGTACTTGGCGTATTTTTTGAATAAGCTATTTGTCGTCTAGATGAACTAGAGTTCAAGGATTGTTTAACTATAAAAAAAGACCTCCGGCTGTTCGGGCTGGAGGTCTTTTTGGCGCAAAATGTTTTTATTTTTCCAAAATGGCGACGCCAGGTAAAGATTTACCTTCCATCCATTCTAAGAAAGCACCACCGGCGGCCGATACATAAGTTAAATCCGGTTCTACGCCTGCTTTTTTGAGGGCAGAAACCGTATCACCACCACCGGCAACGGAAGTTAATTTACCTTCACTTGTCAATCTGGCAACGGCACGGGCAATGGCATTTGTTTGTGTATCAAACGGTTTGATTTCAAAGGCACCCACAGGGCCATTCCAAATCATTGTATTGCATTTTTCAATGACACCAATAAATTCTTCAGCGGATTTTGGACCAATATCCATTAATACTTTGCCGGCCGGCACTTTGTCGGCATCAGATACGTGAGCCTCTTGCCCTTCGCCAAATTCATCGGCCCATGTCAAATCAACCGGTAATACGATTTTGCAATCGCCGGCATTTTCCATAATGGATTTTGCTGTGTCAATCATACCTTCTTCAACCAAGGAGCCGGCACCCATCGGAATCCCTTTGGCGGCCAAAAATGTGTGAGCCATACCGCCGGAAATTACCAATTTATCAACTTTTTTAACCAAGTTATTTAATAAATCTAATTTTGTAGATACTTTAGAACCGCCAACCAAAGCAACGGCCGGACGTTCAGGATTACCCAAAGCTTTATCCAAAGCTTCCAATTCTTCTTGCATTAAGCGGCCGGCACCTCTCGGCAATAAATGGGCCATCCCTTCTGTGGAGGCGTGCGCACGGTGAGCCGTTGAGAAAGCATCATTAATGTAGATATCAATACCACTGGCTAAGCTTTCGGCAAATTCTTTATCATTTTTTTCTTCACCGGCATAAAAACGCAAGTTTTCAAGTAAAATAACATCACCGTTTTCCATGGCATTAATGGCTTCATCACGAGCTTCGCCGATGCAATCATCAACAAATTTAACATGTAAACCGCTGGCATTTTCCAAAGCTGGTTTTAAAAAAGCCATAGAAAATTCCGGTTTCTTTTCCCCTTTCGGACGACCAAAGTGAGAGGCAACAACAACTTTACCACCTTTTTCGGCAATTTCTTTGAGTGTTGGCACAAAACGGTCAATACGGGTCATATCCGTAATAACGCCGTCTTTCGCCGGTACGTTTAAATCGGCACGAACAAAGACGGTTTTACCTTGAAAATCAAAATCAGATAATGTTTTATAGCTCATTTTTTTCTCCTTACTGTTAAATGATAGATTTGTTTTAGCAAATTACCCCAAAAAGTGCAAGAAAAAAGAAAGGGATTTTGTGTTAATCCCTCATTTTATTTTTTATTATTTACAGAAAAAATATTATTAATTAAGTGAATTGTTTTTTATATCGCTATCCACAGGATAAGGCGTTATTCGCCGGCGTGCGGATCATGTGTGAAAATTAACGTTTTAGCCCCACGGCTGCCATCGGTACAGCCAGGACAGTCAATATCCGTAATAATGTGTCCGTCTTTTTTCCCGTATAAATGGTGATAAGCATTGTATGGAATACCGGATACGGTAATTTTTAGGGCAGTTCCGTCATTAAGACCGACGATTGAATCAAGTGTTCCTAATGATAATTGTATGTTGTTACTGTCATCACAAGAGGAAAAGCCGGCATCTTTACATAACTGCGGAATATTGTCAAAGTCGGCATTGACCCATCCATCCCGATTCCATGAATAAATATCTGTTATGCCTTGGATAATTTCCATAATTTGTTCGTGTGTTTGATTGGCTTTCCATAATGCCATACCCGTGCTGGCACCGGAGATGGCCCCCACGGTAATCATGGTAATAATACCGATTGTTCCCAGCATTTCAACCAAACTGCGCCCGCTTTCATTACCGGCTATACGCTCATGACGTGTAAAGTAGGAAATATCTTTTATTTTCATAACAAAACTCCTTTTATCCATATCTTTTATTATACACCAAAAATTGTTTTAGAACAAGCTCTTTGTTATCCGAAAAGCCGTTATCTGCCCAAATGGCTTCGGCCGTTTTTAAACATTTTTGAATTTTTGGACCGATTGGATAGCCTAAATCAACGAAATCTTGCCCTCTAAGTGGAAATATTGGAGGTGTTAATTTTAATAGTGTTTCAGCCGTATTTGAGGTGATTAATTGTTGAGCCAATGACCGATAAATATGAAAATGATATACTCGTTGTTTCATATGGTATAATTTCAATCGTTCATCTCGTAAATTATCGGAAATTGAAATGGGCCAATTAAAGGCAGTGAGTAATTTTTTTTGTGCTTTTGATAATGGTAGATGTATAGGCGTATTTTTGGTTAAAACGAATAGTTTTTCTTCAATCCCAGCCTCTGGATAGATGCTTAAAAAGGAGGTTAAATCGGGTATGAACGCCGTTGATACAATATATTTCAAAACGCCACTTTGTTGCATTAATTCAAGTGTTTTGTCGCAATTGGGCAAAGATAATATGGCAAAAAATTCATATCGTTTGCGTTCGGAAGAAATGGTATTGAGTTGATTGGCAAAATGTGAGCAAGCCATAATAGCATCAGTGTCAACTTTGCCGTGTCCCAATTTTGCCCAAAAGCGAAAATACCGTAAAATGCGTAAATAATCTTCTTGGACACGCTCATTGGCGGAACCAATAAATCGGACATAGTTATTTTTTAAATCTGATTGACCACCGGTATAATCATAAATGGTGCCGTTTTTGTCCATATATAGGGCATTTACAGTAAAATCCCGCCTGTGTGCATCTTGTTCATATGAATTTGTAAAAGCGACTTTTGCATGGCGACCATCTGTTTGAATATCGCATCTTAAGGTTGTGATTTCATAAGGTTTATGGTTTACAATGGCCATAACCGTACCATGTTCAATGCCGGCCGTCATTGTGCGAATATTGGCGTTTGTTAGGCGTTCTAAAACCTCTTGCGGAGATAATTCCGTGGCAATATCAATATCGTTGACGGTTTCACCTCGTAAAGCATCACGAACGGCTCCACCGACAATACGGGCTTTGTCGTCCAATAAATGAATTAAAAATAAAACGTCTTCGGTTAAAATATTGTTCATAATGCCAGTATATGTAATAAATGCTTGCGATTCAAGATAAAAAAGCGTATAATACACGCCATGATGATAACAACAACAGAAAAATTAACCGAAGTGTGTGGCCGTTTTGCACAGCTGCCCTTTATAACCTTAGATACCGAATTTATTCGTGAAAAAACGTATTGGCCAGTTTTATGCTTAATACAAATTGCCTCAAAAGATGAGGCCTATTGTATTGACCCATTGGCACAGGATATATATTTAACGCCTTTGTTTGATTTATTACAAAATGAAAATGTGGTTAAGGTTTTTCATGCCGCTCGTCAGGATTTAGAAATTTTTTATCATTTAACTGGTCAAATTCCAACACCTTTGTTTGATACTCAGGTGGCGGCCATGGTATGTGGTTTTGGGGAAAGTGCCAGCTATCAACAATTGGTACAAGATTTAACCAATACGGCCATTGATAAAAGTATGCGTTATACCGATTGGTCAAAACGCCCTCTTACCGATACTCAGGTGGCATATGCCTTACATGATGTAACGCATTTGGTTAAGGTGTATGAAAAGTTAGTGGCAAAATTGGCCGAAAATGGGCGAGGAGAATGGTTAAAGGAAGAAATGGGTGTTTTAACCAGTATTCAAACGTACGATGTCGGTGATGATACCGCTTGGACTAAGGTTAAATGTCATTTTACTGGTTCTCGTCAAATGCATATTTTTGCTAAGATTTGTGCTTGGCGTGAAAGAATGGCTAAATTAAAAAACAGACCTCGTCGCCATATCATGAAGGATGATTTGATTCAAGAGTTGGTTGTGGCGCATCCGACATCGGCCGAACAAATGGATTTAATGCGTTCTTTACCAAAAGGATTTTCCAAAAGTCATTACGGTATGGAATTGGTTGAAGTTATTGCTTCGGCAATGAGTGAAGAAGTACAAAAATATGAGGTGCCGGAAAAACGCAAAGGCTTAACGAATTCTCAAAAAAATATTGGTGAATTGGTGCGGTTATTGTTAGCGGTTGTCAGTGATGATTTGGGGGTGGCCCCAAAGATTATTGCCGGTACGGATGATATTGTGGATGTGATTATTGGGCGTAGTGATGCAAAAGTTATGTCCGGTTGGCGATATGAGGTATTCGGTCGGTATGTGGCTTTATTAAAAGCAGGAAAATTATCATTTTCTTATGATACAAAACGCCGGCGCGTGAAAATTAATGAATTAGACTAAAAAGGCCTTTATCGGCCTTTTTTTATATCAAAAGAAGGTCTTGCCTTTCATACATAGTTGTGTTATAATAACTTTGTCAGTTTTAAGCTGACTATAATGCTAAACGAAAAACGGCATAGATGTTGTGGACTCGGGGGCGGTACCCGACACCTCCACCATTTTAATGGTCGTCTATTGTTTTTGATTTCAACTTGTGTACTAAAAATGTACACGGCGTTTTATCAAAAATGAATATCCGACTCATTAAATTTAACAAGTGCCTGACGTCTCGCTGAATTTTTTGTGTATGTTTAATACACGTCAAAATTCATCAAAACGCCATTCATCTTGTTAAAATCCGGTTTATAGGAAAAAGGTGGAAACTTATGGGGGTGAACTAGGATCGACACGCATAGTAAAGGTTTTATCTTGCATTCGGTATGGTACCACCGTTATCGGGCTGAAAAATATAAACGCAAATGATAATTTTGCTCCGGTCGCTATGGCCGCTTAATTAAGCGTCCTATGACCATCAATTCCTGACCAATATGAGCGGTTAGGTGGGGGCGGGGGTTCCCTAGCAACAGAAATCCCCCACTTTTTTATGAGGATACGATGGCAATTAATTACAACACATATGTACAACGGGCAATGCGAACAATTATCCATGATATTTTGATGGATGTGGCTGAAAACGGCTTGCAAGGCGAGTCTCATTTTTTTATTACCTTTCAAACCGACCGAGAGGATGTGAAAATTCCGCCATTTGTTCGGGCTAAATATCCCACTCAGATGAGTATTGTATTACAACACCAATTTGAAAATTTAATGGTTGGAGCCGATGGTTTTAGTGTTGAATTGGCTTTTGGTGGTGTGCCGGCAACGATTTTTATTCCATATACAGCGATTATTCAGTTTGCTGATCCGTCTTGTGAGTTTGGGCTGGTGTTGGAACCGGTATCTGATAAAACAGGTCAAAAACAAAATGAGGCTCCTAAAAATGCGACTGCCGAGGTAATAGATTTGGAGGCTTTGCGCAAAAAATGAGTAAACCACAAAAACATTCTGTGTTAATTCATTCACATCGCACCAGTTTTACGTTGGAAGATGAATTTTGGATGGCTTTTCAAGAAATTGCCGAACAACGAAATCAATCTATCGGCAGTTTAATTACCGAAATAGATGATACCCGTAAGACAAACTTATCGTGTGCCATTCGTGTATTTGTGTTAAAAACATTACAAGAAATAATAAATCAAAAATAATCCCAAAGCGACTCGGTAAACGGCAAAAATAGCAAAACTGGCCGTTTTAACCCAACGCATTAAAAACCATACAGCAAATAATCCGAATACGGCAGATAAAATAACGCCAAGCAATAAATCAAAGGTAAGTAATTGGTTGACGGTGTGATTTAATATGCTCTGCCCAATGATGTATACTGCCCCAAGCCCAATTGTCGGAATGGACAATAACATGGAAAAACGGGCAGCTTCAGAGCGATTGATTTGTAAGGCTCTGGCACAAGTAATGGTAATGCCGGAACGGCTGGTCCCAGGGATAAGGGCCAGTACTTGAGCCAAACCGATATAAAACGCACCTTTTGTTGTTAATCCGCTGAGCGTTTTATTTTTTGGGGCATATTTATCAACGCCCCATAATAAGATGCCAAAGAAAATGGCGGTAAAGGCCACGACAAACGGACTGCGTAAAGTTGTTTCAATAATGGTTTTTCCAAAAAATCCGGCGATAACCACGGGAGTGGTCGCAACACATAAATGAATGAATAAGGTGCGAGTTGGTCCTTTTTTCCAAATGCCAGTGAGTAGTCGGAGAATATCTTTGTAAAAGTAGGCCATAACGCCAATTAAGGTACCGGCGTGTAAGGCAACGTCCGTCGCCAATGTTTGATTAGAAAAGCCAAAACTGTCCGCTAAAATCAAATGCCCAGACGAACTGACGGGCAAAAATTCCGTCATGCTTTGGATAACCGATAAAAGAAACATTTCAAACATGTTCATTAGTGTAGGTCGGATTATCCCCTAAGTCAAGAGAAAGAATAATGTAAAAAGTGTTATCAGATTTAATCGGCCGTACTTATTGGAGGATTAATGCGTTTTTTGGTGAATTTTAAAAATCCAAACAGTGTGCATTTATATTCTGTTTTTTTAAATAAGAGTTCTTTTTCAATTTGTCGGCGTTCTTGTGCTAATTTTTTTGCATTAGAGGTAGAAATACCCTCCATATCAAACAGAGAAATTGTATAAGGGATATATTTAAAAGAGGCTCCATTTTGATAAAAAATTACAAATTTTTCGCAATCTGCCGCAATTTTAAAATTTTCATTATATAGACCGTTTTTGTTAAATAATTCTTTTTTGATAAAGGTTGATTGGTGATTGAGGGTGCGGTATAACCATTGTTCTGGATCTATTTTGGAGGGCAACACATTGGGACATTTAATATTACTAAAAAAACAGCAATAATTACCATATAAAATATCATCAGTGTAGCTTTTGTCTTTAAAGACTTTTTCTAAGGTTGTATTTTCATAAAATGCATCGCCACCGTTCATAAAGTTTAAGTAAGTTCCACTTGCCAATTTAATACCTTTATTCATGGCGTTATAAATACCTGTATCCGGTTCTGAAATGAGGATATTAATACGGTCTTTGTATTTATTTAAAATATCCAGTGTTCCGTCTGTAGACCCCCCATCTACAACAATCCACTCAAAGTCTTGCCACGTTTGTTCGGTTATACTTTTACACGTGCGCTCAATTTGCTTTTCGTTATAACAAATGGTAATAATGGATAGTTTTTTCTTTATTCTTTTATAGATAACAGAACGCTTTGTTTTAGCGACAACAATATATCCTTTTTTTGATAAAAATTGATAAATTGGGCTGGCTGAATACTCCGTAAAATCAGCCTGTTGATACTCCAATTCTTCCACAATAAAATAATCAGGTGCATATTTTTCATAATTGAGAGAACGAATAACTTCAATATCCACTCCTTCAATATCAAGAGTAATAAAATCAATTTTTTGCCCAGTGGGAACATATTGATCTAAAATCTCATTAATGGTTTTTGTTTTTAATTTTCTTGTTTCTAACAATTTATATTGTGGTTTAGATAAAATATCAGGAAGGCGTTTTTCATCAAAACAATTTAAAGCTGGTTCATTAAAAATAAAATACCTAACTTCTTCTCCAGATTTATCTGAAATAACGGTTTCTATATTGGTATCATTGGGACGATATTGATTAAATTTTTTCATTGAATCTGGCGTTCCATCGATATTAATTCCGTGCCACCCATTTAAATAAAAGAGAGAAGTATTTGAAAATCTGAATGGATCTAATGCCCCGATATCCACATAAAATCCTTTATAATTTGGGGTTTCTTCCAAAATATAAGAATATAGGCACAAATCTTCACCGTCTTGAGAAAAAGCTAAGCGATGATCACGAACAAAAATAGGTTTTGTTTTTTGTTTTTTAAAGGGTATTTTCATGATAATTTTCTCCAATGGTACAGGGGAATAAAACCAAACAATTTTCCATAGTAATCTATTGATTGTATTCTTATATTAAACTTTTCGGAATAAATTCTATCCACCAATGTTTGATTCAATTTAATTTTTTTTGGATGTTTAATCTTTGAAATAGAATACGTTTTTTTTACAAGTTCTGAATTTTTTCCAGAATAATGTACCCCTTGTTCTCCAATGTTTGAAATTAAATTGTGGGCTGGATTAATACACATCCCATCGTTTGCAAGAATGTGCAGGGTCCATTGATAATCCCAAGTATCTATCAAATTATTCTTTAAGTCTGTTAAAATCCCTCTCCAATACTCTTGAACAATCGGTGTTTTAGAAAATTTTTGAATTTCTTTTTCTCCATAGTTAGAAACATCTAATGAAAAATATTGCCATCTATCTGCCCAACTCGCCCATCCCCAACAATGCTGAATTTTTGCAAAATAATATGAAGCGGAAATATCTGTTTCAATAGGGGCATCTCCAGCAATATGCCAAATTTTTTTATTTTCTCTGTATTTTTCCAATAATTCTTCACAAAATGTAAAAAAAGTCGGATCGGCTACACAATCATCTTCTAAAATAATACCTTCGGGTTCATTATTAAAAAACCAACTGACTGCTTCGGATACTCCATATTTACATCCGCCGGAGTTTATATCCAAAAAACGAGTATGTATTTCACAAGGCCAATTAATGTGAGATAACATGTAATCCCGAACTTCTTGAACGATTTTGTCTTCGCCGACTTTATGCGGACGTGGTCCATCTGAAGCCAAATATATCCGAGGTGGACGAGCAACAGAAATTGCTTTTAGCGTTTCTTTGACATAATCTAATCTGTTAAAGGTAATTAGTAAAACAGCTGTTTTCATTGAATTGTCCTTATAAACAAGGGGATTTTTCCAAATAGTGAAAATTTGGAGATGCTTTTAGTATGGTATGTTTTTTTTAGGCGTTTTTGAAAAAGGCTGTTTTTTGCAATTTTATCAAATTCGGCTTGGGCTAAACTAAGATCTTTCCATGGTTTAATCATAGAGTAATGAATAACCATTGGGTCAATTTTTGATAAATTCGGATGTTTTTCTCGTAAGTAATGAATGTGGTCCGGCATAAAATTAAAGCGATAATCCAATTTTTTGAAATTATTTTCAAATAAGATATTTAATACATCTTGATCTGGACAGGATAATTTATCAAATAGCTGTATAGTCAAATTAACTGCTTTTTCCGTAAAATTCATTTTATTTAGTTTTGTCGTATCCATAAGTAAAACGCCACTATTGAAATATTGATCTTGTCCTTGATAATCAGGCCAAATTTTTTGTTTTAAAGTGGTATAATTTCCTTCATAAAAATCTTCTAGGATGGCTCCGATAGGAAATGAGTCTATATCTTGGTTATACAACTCGGAAATATCTTTTGTTACAATGATATCCACATCCAAATAAAGTATGCGTTGAACATTAGGTAAAAACTTGGGAATAAAATATCTTGAAAATGCATTAAGTGAATAATGTTTGACATTTGGAAATCTGTCCAAATTATATTTCGCCATATCAATATACTGAATACATTTATTGGGATATTTCTTTAAGTCTTTTGCTATTAAAGATTTAGTTCTTTTTTTGATGCCTCCATCTAGCACATAAAAGTTTACAAAGGATGAGGTATGTTCTAATACAGACTTCATCATAATAGAGGCAAACGGCGCATAATTTTCATCCGTTGCACAAACAATATGAATGGGATTAGACATAAAAATCCTTTTTTTCTACTTTTAAAATGGTCAAGCCAAATATTTTAAAGAAAATATCTTGGGCATTTTTCAGTTGATGATGATAGGTATCAACATCTTTGGGGCATGGTGTGGGTGTACATATTACTTTGAAAACGGGTATACCCAAAATGCTGAAAGAAGGATAAGGCTTACGAATAAATTTGACAAGGTTGATGGTATATTCTGCCCGATTTAATTTTGCCCATGTTTGATAAAAGGCAAATGCAAGTTTATCTTTTTTTGTTCCCTTTACTTTTAAGTATTTTTTACACCATGCGAGTATTTCATCTGTGATTGGTAAGTGATATGTTTTCA
>JAFXFY010000065.1 GCA_017513365.1 Alphaproteobacteria bacterium
CTAAAGCATAAGCCAACCAAAAATCAGCAAAATTAAGCGTTAAAAAATAACGTCTATTTAAATTCGCAATAAAAAAGATTAGAACATAAAAAAATGTCTGCAAACCGAAAGGAGTACTCATTAAAGTATCGGCAAATATACCTATAAAAAAAACACATATAACATTTAAAACTGACGGATGAAAAACGGCATAATAAAAAATAATACTCAATACAAACGGTATCGGTATCCGATAATATGGATTAAGTGAAAAAGGCATCACGTTAAACATAACAAACAGAACACACAACAGTGTCGGCAACACATATTTAAACGTAGATAATACTTTACTCATCGGCCGGACATTCACACGTTTCTTCTTTAATTAAGGTATCATCCAATCCGAAATCAACCAACCGAACAAATTCATTTGTTTTAGCATTGACATAAGGTTGCACAGCAATTTCTCCATCAACTGATATAACTGTCCCAATAGCTATACCAGATGGAAACACACCGGCATGACCAGATGTAATCACTCTATCTCCGACAGAAATTTCGGCCCCCTCCGGAATAGAAATTAACTTTGGATAATCGGTATTATCACCGGTTAGAATACATAAAAAACGTTCTTTACCAACCATAACAGGAATACGGGAAGTATAATCCGTCAATTCCAATAAACGACTGACAGAAGTACCAACTTCAACAATACGCCCCAACATTCCTTCGGGGAAAACAGCAACGGCCCCTTTTTTTAAGCCATTTTCAGAGCCGGCCTGAACAATCAAAGTTCTGGCAAATGCTCCTCCGGTATCTGCCATAATCCGCGCGGTTAAATAAGATACCTCTTTAGAGGGAACATAATTTAAGGCTTTTTCCAATTCCTTTTTATCTGCCGCTAATTTTAAGGCCGTATTTTTCCATCCGATTAACAGTTGATTTTCCTCTCGCAATTGTTTGTTTTGTGAATATACCGTCAATATATCCCGAATGCCCCCGATAGCTGATTTTCCCCATCGCACCGGAGCACCAATTACATGCACCACCGGTATAATGGCATCCACTGTTGCATTTTTAATCCGAACCATATACGGATTTTTAGATACCCCTATTCCAATTAATCCCAAAGCAACGATCAAAAAAAGAACGGGCGCAAATAATTTGACTTGCGCCTTTAATTTCTTTAAACGAAAAAATTTATTTTCCATTTATCGTTCTTCTTTCCAAATATTAATACATACTGGTCAAAATATTTTCAAATTTATTAATTTCTTCCAATGCCTTACCCGTACCCAAAGCCACACACTGCAAAGCTCGTTCGGCAACAGATACCGGTAATCCCGTTGCATCACGCAATACTTCATCTAAACGACGTAATAAAGCACCGCCTCCGGTTAACATAATACCACGGTCAACAATATCCGAAGCCAATTCCGGATCTGTATGTTCCAATGCCACTTTCACAGCTTCAACAATCTGACTGACCGGTTCGGACAAAGCTTCGGCCATTTGACGTTCCGTCACAACAATTTCTTTCGGCACCCCATTCATTAAATCACGCCCCTTGACGGAAATGGTTTTACCCTCTCCATCCTCTGGAATAGAGGCGGCAGAAATTGCCTTTTTAATTCGTTCAGCAGAGGCTTCCCCAATCAACAAGTTGTGATTTCTGCGGATATAGGAAATAATGGCTTCATCCATTTTATCCCCACCAACACGTACAGAACGAGCATACACAATACCGCCCAAACTCATCACAGCAACCTCAGTTGTACCACCACCGATATCAACCACCATGCTACCGGACGGTTCATTTACCGGCAATCCAGCTCCAAGTGCGGCAGCCATTGGTTCTTCTATTAAAAATACTTTTCTGGCTCTGGAATTTTCGGCGGCCTCTTGAATAGCACGACGTTCCACAGCCGTAGAACCAGACGGCACACAAATCACAATTACCGGACGACAAAAAGAATTATGACCGATAGCTTTTTGAATAAAACGACGAATCATTTCCTCGGCCACATCAAAGTCGGCAATCACCCCATCTCTTAAAGGACGAATAGCTTGAATTTGTCCCGGCGTACGCCCAAGCATTTGTTTTGCTTCATTTCCAACAGCAATAACATGTTTTTTACCACGAGCCTCAGCTAATGCCACCACAGACGGTTCATTCAAAACAACCCCCCGGCCACGGACATAAACTAAGGTATTGGCCGTTCCTAAATCAATGGCCATATCTGATGTAAATGCATTCATCAGTCTTTTTAATCGTGTTAATTTCAACATATAATGCCTTTCTTTAAAGTAATTGTTTAATGATGATATATTTCATACACCACTTCTGACAGAAAAACAATATTTTTTTTGATTTTTTTGTAAAAAAATAACAGGTCCATTTAATTATAAAAAAAACGGGAAGGAATCCCGTTTTTAATTTTTTAAGCAGCTCTCCCTTTTCTACGTTTTGCCATTTTAAAGGCATTTACCCTTTCATCCGGACGTTTAAATCCTTTTTGATGAATTGATTTTTGAGGTACAATCGGCAATTCAATATCTTTATCTTTGACTTCTTTTGGTCTTTCTTTTGTTTCAGGGTCCGTTACCAATGATACCATACCATCACGAAATTCATCCATTTGAGAACGACGATAAGCCTCACGCTTTGCTTGCAATTGTTGTTTTTTCTTTGCCATTAAGGCTTTTTTCAGGCGTTCTTGAGTTTCCCGTTGTTTATTGAGTTCAATATCTTTCATAGGCGACTCCTTTCATTTACTACCCCCATTTTAGCATAAAAAAGTCAAAGCGTCAACTTTTTAATTTAACACAGACTAAGTGCCTCAGAATATTGTCTTTTTTCAATCAAATGCGTAATTGAATGCAAGTTCTTTTGGCCCCTTAAAACACTTTCCATTGCCGGATAGGAACGACGGGTTGCATCCAATGCCAACATTTTCAACATTAACTTGGAAAAACCGCTAGACACTTCCGGCAATAACCGACAACTGAATCTGGCAATAGAAATCCGCCCTTGCATTGTTTTTTCCAATACATCTAATGCGGTATGTCCTTTATCATCAGTAATATTCACATCTGCCCCTAAGTCCAACAAACATTTTGTAACAGGCGGTGTTAAAATACTACTGACGCTATACATTAACAATGTCTTTCCCGTATCATCCTTACGGTTAAGTCCATAAGATTGTATCCAATTTCGTATGTGTTCTTCGTCTTGTTGAGCTAATTGTTCTAAATCATGCGTAATCATAAAAATATTTCCTTCTTTTATTTAAATTAAAAATGCAAAACTAAATGTGAAAAATAAAATGTATATGCCCCTTAACGGGCAAAATAAAAGAAAGAAAAGAAATAAGAAGAACCGGCAAACAAGGTGTTTGCTTTTTCAAATGTATGCCGTGATGTTAAATCAATTTGCATAAAGTTCTCCTGTAATGGAGGATATTTTAGATATCTTTTTACAAATTGTCAAGAGATTTTTTAAATTAAGAAAAAAATAAAAGGGCCCGAAGTCCCTCTATTTTATTTTGGCTGTTCCAATCCCGATAAATCAATAGGCATTTTAAACACCTGATCAATATGAACGGGATAAAAGCGTACCATTTTTTTATTGCTATAATCTATTTCGGCAATATGAACATCCGAAATGGATTGCATTGCCTTTTTTGCGGCCGGATGCAAAAAATCCAAAACAACCATATCATTATCCGAACGACACAAAACGGCATGTTCACCACCATCATATAAGATCTTAGGTGATGATGGTTCTGAGGCTTTTACAGAAATTGCAAAAACCACACTACCGTTTGTTGTTGGTAAAATTTGATATTCTTTTTCTTGATACATTATCTACCTCCTTTTTTGTCAGACATCATTTTTGTTGTCCAATTAATGACTTTATCAAGCCCTTTTGACAAAGAAGATTCTAATCCACGCCCAATGCCCAATTCTGGCGCATTCACAAAAGCTCCAGCAAGTTTGACACCTGAATCCAATACAGCCCCCGTTAATTGAACACCCGCTTTAGCTACTTCAGCAGAGGCACGGAGAAGAGCGAGTGGCAGATTTTCAATGACATTTCCAGCCGCTCTATCCACACGCTGTCCGTACTCGGCCAACCGATCGCTAAGAGATTTTTTCGGTGTTTCTTGTTTTGGTTTCATATCATCAATTTTTTGATGGCGTTTATCTAAAGCCGTTAATGGGCGAGGTTCTTTTCCTGCTCTTAAATCTTTCATTTGGCCTGTTTTTTCAGAGAAATGTTCTTGCCATAGCGGAGAAATATGATTGTTATCTGCCAATCGATTATAATGTGCTTGAGCAGATGCATATTCACCTCGTTTTTCTAATCTCTTTGCC
>JAFXFY010000066.1 GCA_017513365.1 Alphaproteobacteria bacterium
ACATTCGCACCACCTACGACACCATCTTCGCTGTGTGTCAGTAGGGTTTGCTTGTCCGGCTTTTAAAACGGACTTTATTCTTTCGCCGATGCTTGTAGGCATCGGCGATTTTTTTAATTCCATATTCCTCTTACCTCACGCACGCATCGCCGGCCCAAGAATAATCCACAATAATATCATTTTCGGTCGTAAATGTTGTTTCGCAGTAATATAATGTTTCGGATTGCATGGCATCATTGGCGGGGCTGTATAATGAATAATTACCAAAATCTACATTTTGCGGATTCATCCCCGGTTCCATGACCGTTTTTTGCTTCATATAGGTAAACAGCTGACGCCCAGCTCCCAAATTTTGCATTTGTGCCGGAGCGCCCCAAGTAGCAACCAAATCGGCCTCACTACGCCCAACCCAACTGTCCAAATAATCATCATAATTTTGTACCGAATGACACGCTGTCAGCATCATCAAGCACCCTGCCCCTAATACCCATTTTTTCATTGTTTCCTCCTAAAAAAAATAGGGCTTACTTTTTTCAGCAAGCCCCCTTTTCACTTAATCGTCATACACGATGACATCTTCTACAACCGCCGATGTATCAGAAGATTTTGCCGGTGTATAGGTCAGCTCAATCCAATCATCTTCCTCTACCATTGGTTTATAGTAAGAGTCCCCTTTTTTATACATTTTGCCGTGTTTTTTCTTAGCATGTTTCATCATTTTTTTCTTACGATACGTTGTATCATCCGTCAAAATCATTGTGGCCTTTTGCCCTGCATCCGTTTGAACGGTAATCATATTCCCTTCTTGTGATACAACACGTCCTTTTGCGGTTTCGGCACTGGCTCCAAAGGCCACAAATAAAGCTGCCACGGCAACTGTCAAACATAATTTTTTCATTGTTTCCCCCTTTTTTGTTATGTTAAACACATTTTTCACATAAGCGTTCTTTTAAGGGCGTGCAATACCGTTTAAAGCATAGTTTTACCCCCGATAAATTCATCACATAAAATCGCATTTTTTGCTTGAATTTATAAATTTTTTGGGCTAAAATCACACCCATGACACAAACAGATTTAGAACAAATTAAAGAAACAAAATTGGCAGATGCTTTGTCTGAACGGTATTTGGCCTATGCCATGAGTACGATTGTGGCACGGTCTTTGCCGGATGTTCGGGATGGGTTAAAACCGGTACACAGACGGTTATTATTTGCCATGCGTGGATTAAAATTGGACCCCGCTACAGGCTTTAAAAAATGTGCTCGTGTGGTCGGAGATGTAATTGGTAAATATCACCCTCACGGAGATACCGCCGTTTATGATGCTATGGTGCGTTTGGCTCAAGATTTTGCCGTGCGTTATCCACTTGTGGACGGGCAAGGAAACTTTGGTAATATTGATGGGGACCGTGCCGCCGCTATGCGTTATACTGAGGCCAGATTAACCTCGGTTGCCATGGCGATTATGGACGGATTGGATGATAATGCCGTGGATTTTGATAAAACGTATGACGGTACGGAAGACGAACCTGCCGTTATGCCGGCCGGATTTCCGAATTTACTTGCTAACGGGTCCAGCGGTATTGCCGTTGGTATGGCTACCAATATTCCGCCTCACAACGTTGGGGAAGTATGCGATGCCCTCATCCATTTGATTAAACATCCAGATGCTGATGTTGCCAAGCTGATGGACTTTGTGTTGGGACCTGATTTTCCAACCGGCGGGTTGTTGGTGGAAAGCAAAGAAAGCCTCATCAAAACTTATACAACCGGTCGTGGGGCGATGAAGGTGCGTGCCAAATGGGAAAAAGAAGAATTATCCCAAGGCCGTTATCAAATCGTCATTACCGAAATTCCGTATCAAGTTCAAAAATCCGATTTGATTATGAAAATCGCCAAATTATTGGCTGAGAAAAAATTACCGCTACTGGCCGATGTACGTGATGAATCGGCCGAAAATGTGCGTATTGTGTTGGAACCAAAATCCCGTTCAGTGCAACCGGAACAATTAATGGAACATCTGTTTAAATTTACGGATTTGCAAGTCAATTTCAACTTGAACATGAACGTGTTGGATGCCGATCATACCCCCAGAGTCATGAGTTTAAAAGAGGTCTTACAAGCCTTTTTAAAACATCGTGAAATCGTTCTAATTCGCCGTTCCAATTATCGGTTAGATAAAATCCGTCATCGTATGGAATTGTTGCAAGGTTTCATTTTAGCCTACCTCAATTTAGACCGTATTATTGAAATCATTCGCAACGAAGATGAACCTAAACCCATTATGATTGAGGAATTCAGTCTCAGCGAAGTTCAAGCCGAAGCCATTTTAAATATGCGTTTGCGTTCTTTACGTAAATTGGAAGAAGAACAATTGCGCCGTGAATTTGAAGATTTGGCTTTGGAAAAAGCCGGCCTTGAAACAATGTTGGGCGACGAAGGATTACGATTCAAAAAATTATCCGAAGAAATTTCCCTCATCAAAAAACAATTCGGACAAAAAACGGAACTTGGTGCCAGACGCACGGTTGTAGCCGATGCGCCGATTGATATTGATGTGCCGATTGAAGCGATGGTGGAAAAAGAACCCATTACGGTTGTGTTGTCTAAACTCGGCTGGATTCGTGCGTTAAAAGGGCATACCGACATATCCGATTTGAAATTTAAAGAAGGCGATAAGATGAAACTGTCGCTGACAACCTACACAACGGATAATATTTTGTTCTTTGCCTCTAACGGTCGTTTCTATACACTGCTGGGTGATAAAATCAGCGGAGGACGTGGCTTTGGTGAACCCATTCGTTTATCCATTGATTTACCACAAGATGCCGATGTTATCGCTATGTTCGTCTATAAACCGGATGAAAACCTATTTGTCGCCTCATCAAAGGGTAAAGGATTTATCGTTGCTGCCAAAGATGTGATTGCTCAAACACGGGCCGGTAAAATCATTATGAACGTAACGGATGACAAGGCTATTTTGTGTACGCCGGCTAACGGTAATCATGTCGCCGTTATTGGTACAAACCGTAAAATGGTGGTATTTAAGGCCGAAGAAATTCCGACCATGGCCAGAGGCAGTGGCGTTATCTTGCAAAAATATGCCGGTGCCACGTTATCAGACGTCAAATTCTTTAATGTAGAGGATGGTTTGGCTTTCCCATCAGGGAACGGTACACGTATTGAACGGGATATTACACCATGGCTTGCCAGACGAGCAACGGTCGGTAAAATTCCACCGGTCGGATTCCCACGTTCCAATAAGTTTAAATAGGAGAGAAACATGTCCGATACTTCCCTGTCCGGTCATATCAGAACTGCAACACTGGAAGATGTTCCGTCCATTTTAAAACTGATTAATGGGCATGCGAAAAAGGGATTAATGTTGATGAAATCACCCGTTGATATTTATCATAATATTTTTAACTTTGTGGTCTTTGAAACAGATGGGAAAGTGGTTGGATGTTCCAGATTATCCGTTTTATGGAAAGATATCGGAGAGGTAGCCTCTTTGGCCGTATCGGATAATTATAAACGCCGTGGTATCGGAAAAATTTTAGTAAATGCCTGTTTGGATAAGGCTAAAACCATCGGCTTGCCTCAGGTGTTTACACTGACCTATCAAGTGGACTTTTTCAAAAACTGTGGGTTTAAAAAAGTAAAAAAGGAGACACTGCCCTACAAAGTTTTTGGTGATTGTTTAAAATGTCCAAAGGTAGAATGTTGCGATGAAACGGCGATGCTTTACACGATATAAAAACGGTATTTTATACGTATTGATATTTATCATTTCTTTTGTTTGTGGGATGGTATGTTATCGCACCCCTTTGTTTGCAAAAGATATTGCCGTTTTGTATATTATGACAAACAGATATACCGTTTTTTGGAAAGATTTTTATAACAGTGCCGAGAAAAACTTTCTTCCCTATCATAATAAACATTATTTTGTTTTTACGGATGATGAAAAAATATCCCTTCCCAAAAATGCAACCCGTCTTAAGGCAAAATATAAGGATTTTCCGGATGTAACATTAAAACGATATGAGATGTTTTTGGAAATTGAAGACCAATTAAAAAAATATGATTATGTTTATTTTTTTAATGCCAATGCCTTTATTTTACGACCAATTCATGAAGAAATTTTTCCTTCTGAAAAACAAGGATTAATGGTTGTTCATCATCCGGCTTTTTGGAAGCAATTATATCTTGCAACCTACGAACGAAACCCGAAGTCAACAGCTTATATTCCATATGGTCAAGAAAAATATTATGTTCAAGGGTCTTTTAATGGTGGTAGAGTAAGTGCTTTTATGGATTTATCAAAAGAATGTGCAAAAAACATTCAAATTGATGAGAAAAATAATATTATCGCTGTATGGCATGATGAATCGCATTTAAATAAATATATTCAAGATAAAGAACCGCTTATTATGACACCACAATATAATTATTCAGAAGATTGCGACAATGAGCATTCTTACGCAATTCCCCAAGATAAAATTAAAATGATTTTACGTGAAAAAGAAAACCACCAATATGGTGGTCGAAAATATTTAAGAGGATTCACTGATAAAAAAAAGGGTTAGTTTATACTTGCCACATATGTTCCAACGCATAATATTCTCGCACTTCTTCGGTAAAAAGATGCACAATCACATCACCGGTATCCACAACCACCCAATTACCATCAGAGTTTTTGCCCTCTACTTGAACAAGATAATCTGACTGCTTTAAATCTTTTGCTAAATTATCGGCCAATGCCATCACATGACGGGTAGATGTTCCAGTTGCAATAATAAGATAATCGGCAAAACCTACTCGACCTGTCAAATTAATTTTGATGAGATCTAAGGCTTTGCCGTTATCTAAACAGTCAAAGATAAAATCAACTATTTTTTTTTAGCTGTTGTCTTTTTAGCCGGAGCTTTTTTAGCAACGGTTTTAGTTGCTGTTTTTTTAGCAGGAGCTTTTTTAGCAACCGGTTTAGTTACTGTCTTTTTAGCCGGAGCTTTTTTGGCGGCCGGTTTAGCGGGGGCCGGATTCGCAGCGAACAACGACATCTTTGTTGAACATATAAATTTACACTCCTTTTCGTCATACCCATTTGGGTATAACGGGTCTGGG
>JAFXFY010000067.1 GCA_017513365.1 Alphaproteobacteria bacterium
AAGTGTTCCTTTGCGTGGATGTGGAATTTTTATGGCTCGGGCATGTAAATGCAGTTTATTTTCATCCTGCAATCCCATATTTTCCCGCGTTTTATCCATATATTTACCATCACCGACAATGGGCGTATTGAGTGTCAAACAATGCACCCTCAATTGATGTGTTCGCCCTGATAAAGGCATCATTTCAAGCCAACTGACCTTTTTGGCAAGCGAATCGATGACATGGTACAAAGTCTGAGCTTTTTGGCCATTTTCAAAGTCCACACGCATTTGTTCTCCACCCTTTTCACCAGACATTTTGGCGAGTGGCGCATCAATTTTACCCGACAACAATTTTGGTTTCCCATAAACCAAAGCCCAATAGACTTTTTTTGCTTCACGAGATGCAAACGCTTCGGCAAGTTTTGCGGCCGCATTCGCACTGCGTCCTAACAACAAAATGCCGGATGTATCTTTATCCAACCGATGCACAAGGCGTGGTTTTTCCTCTTTTTCAAACCGCAAAGCATCCAACATACCGTCAATATGACGTGCTTGCCCACTACCCCCTTGTACCGCAATACCGGACGGTTTATTCAGAACAATGACATCATCATCTTTATGAATGACAAGAGATTGCATAAATTCTATATCGGCTTTAGACAGCCGGCGAGGCAAATTAGATTTTTCTGACACATCCATAGGCGGAACACGCAAAATATCCCCAGTATGCAATCTGGTATCGGCAGATGTTTTAGCACCATTCACACGGATATTTTTACCACGAATCAAGCGTTGCAACTGACCGTTTTTAAGCTCCGGATAATGACGGGCGAACCATCTGTCTACACGGATATTATCGTCTTTTTCATCAACTGTTATCATTTTTACGGGCATTTTTTTTCTTCCTTAACTCATTCCAATAATCAATACGTTTTTTAATTTCTCGTTCAAATCCACGTTCTACGGGCGTATAAAAAGTCCTGCGCCCCATACTTTCTGGGAAATAATTCTGACCGGAAAAACCTTCCTTTGTGTCATGGTCATACTGATAACCGGCATTATATCCCAACTCTTTCATTAACCGTGTCGGCGCATTCAAAATATGTTTGGGCGGATTATAAGATGCCGTTTCTCGCGCCACCTTAGACACATTAATCCAAGCGGCCTCAATGCTGTTAGATTTCGGCGCCGTTGCCAAATACACCACCAAACCTGCCACGGCTAAATCTCCCTCAGGCGATCCTAACCGTTCGTACGAATTCCAAGCCGAAATTGCTTGAACCAATGCATTTGGATCGGCCAACCCCACATCCTCGGTTGCGAATCGGGTAAGACGACGTAAAATGTATTTCATATCTTCACCGGCTTGCACCATTCTGGCCAGCCAATAAAGCCCAGCATCCGGATCAGATCCACGCAAAGATTTATGCAAAGCGGAAATCAAATTATAATGCCCCTCGCCCGATTTATCGTAATTGGGCAAGCGTTTTTGCAATAACTTTTCCAACGCCTCAACATCCAAAATTTCATTGGGTTCGGCACTGTTATAAACGGCCTCAATTAAATTGATAAAATACCGTCCATCACCATCAGCTAAATTTTTTAAAAATTCACGCCCAAGCTCATCTATCGGTAAAGACCGTTCCATTAAGCCCTCTGCCCGTTCCATAATCGTATCCAACGAATCGTTTTCCAGACGTTTTAACACAAATACTTTTGCGCGAGAAAGCAAAGCGGAATTAATTTCAAATGACGGATTTTCGGTTGTGGCCCCCACCAAAATAACGGTGCCATCCTCTACATAGGGCAAAAAGCCGTCTTGTTGCGCACGATTAAAACGATGAATTTCATCCACAAATAACAACGTGCCTTTACCCATACGCCGACGACTTTGCGCTTCAGCAAATACTTTACGCAAATCGGCTACACCGGAAAAAACGGCAGATACTTGTTCAAAATGCAAATTCGTGGCGTCGGCCAACAATCTGGCAATCGTCGTTTTGCCACACCCTGGAGGGCCCCATAAAATAAACGATGAAATCTTACCCGAGGCAATCATACGTGCCAGAGGTGCTTTTTCACCCAGCAAATGCGCCTGCCCCACCACCTCATCCAAAGAGGATGGGCGCATTTTATCGGCCAGTGGTGCCTCGGTTAACTGTTGAAACAAAGTACTCATACGGCGGATTATACACCATTTGATAAAAAATACAAATACAAAATGGGATAAATGATTTATTTTTTATAAAGGCGGTGTTCTTCTGTCACTTTGATAAAACCATTGGGCCTGTTTAGGCCCAACTAAACTCAAAAACCTAATGTTTTTGAAAGGGGTTTTAAAAGCGGGAAAAACCTAAAAACACAAGGCGTAGCTTCTGTCGTTACGGTAGAGGATGTAGCTGTTACCAGCAGACAGATTCACGCAGTATGCGTTAGTAGAAGTACTAGACGTATTCGTCCATACATGGCTAACCTTACCGCCGGCAGCGGTAATGTTGGATTGCTCAGCAGACGACAAAGCGAGTTCCGAACACGCGCCAACATTCGTTCCACAAGTGGTATCCAAATCAATCAGATTTTTACCTTGGTCTTTACGCCGAGCCAATGCCGTATCCAATTACTTGCGTTTACAAGGTGTTGACGGTAACCGTATTGTGACAGATGGCCTTGGCAGCAAAAATCCAATCGCTTCTAATGCCACATCTGCTGGCCGAGAACAAAATCGTCGTGTTGAAATTACATTAATTAATCGCAGTTAATGTGGTTGTTTTGAATAATAATACGCCGGTTTTATCGGCGTATTTTTTATATTGATAATGCAAAAAAATCCCCCATTGATGGGAGGATAAAAGAAAGTAAAAATTATTTGCAGAGGGCGTAGAGATTTATTCCACGGTGGTAGGCGCTACCTATA
>JAFXFY010000068.1 GCA_017513365.1 Alphaproteobacteria bacterium
GGTATTTGCCACTTTATCGTTAATATCTATTTGAAAGGCTTGTGTATAAAAAGTATCAAATATCGTTTGACACACTTGTTGTGGGATTTTCTTCTGTATCCCAACATCAAAAACAATCAGATTATCTTCGGTATAATCTTCTCCGGAAATATCATAAACAGAATTGTCATTTTGCCATTCGGATAATGTTAATGCTTCTTGTCCTTGTGTCGCCTGAGCAATTAAATCTACTGCTCTGAGCATAATATCGTTCACCGTTTGATTTGCGCGATATTTATCCATACCATATTTATAACCGGCAATACCACCGATAGACAGTACCCCGATAATCGCTAAAGTTCCCAGCATTTCCACCATAGAACGACCGGATTCATATTGTAAATTTTTCGTAGCCATTAAGACTTCCTTTCAATTTATAGATTAAACGAAGACCACCTTTTATAAAAAAAGTGGTTGGAAGCTAGAAACTACTTAAGGCAAATAGTATGATATATTGACCTTATCGGCTATTTTATCATCTTCCAACCGCTGTTGGAAGTATTTTTATGTCTTGTATTTCAAGACAGCCTTAAAGAGGCTTCTAGACCTCGGGGCGAACATCACTCGCCTTACTCATAGATTAACAAATCCAATGTAATAATGCAATAAAAAAATGGGTCTTAAAAAAATAAGACCCATTTCGCTATCCATAAATCGGTATTTATTTGAACATACCGCCTAAACCTTTGATACCATCGGTAACGGATGAACCGATATTTTTGACACCATCCGTGATATTTTGACCGGCTTGTTTGGCGGCATCTACACCACTATTTAAAGCGGCTTTTGCATTGGCAAGACCGGCTTTAGCCAATTCACTGCCAGAATTTAAGACCGCCTTTAACGAATCGGTTGTGAAATAAGATAAGATTAACGCAACGGTATCTTTTAATGTGTATTCTTTTTTCTTATCTTCCCCGATATTAGTTTTATGAACATCCGGTAAAGGAATGTCAATTGTTTGACCTAAAGCCCCCAATGTCAAAGTCGTATCATCAATGTTTAATTTTTTGATGACGACTTTTTTACCGCCTTTAGAGGCCGTTTTTTCTGTCGTCTTTGTTTCCGGTTTCGCCGTATTTGTTCCCGTTCCCAAATAATTATTCACGTTATTTTGTAATTGGGTCAAGTTAATGTCGCCGGATTTATTGATTTCAGCATCTACTTTGGTATTTTTGATGGCGATTTGTTTGATAATGATTTTATCTGTTAAAACGGATTTTAAATCAAAATCAACCATAATTGAGCCTAATTCAAAAATATTTTCTTCAGCAAATCCTTTTGGATTGCCTACCTTTAACCCTTCAATCCCGATATGGCCTTTGAATAAGGAAATATCCACATTTTCAACAGACGCCGGTGTACCCGTAATCGGTTGAACGGCGGTAGAAACGGCCTTTTTAATAATGATGCCCAAAGATAAATAAATCCCGATAACTAAGGCAATTAAAATAATAATGAGCCACA
>JAFXFY010000069.1 GCA_017513365.1 Alphaproteobacteria bacterium
CATTAACTGTTGAAAAAAGCACATTTGATGGTAACTCAAGTGGCTATGTCGGTGGAGCATTAGGAACTAGCTTATCGGGTTCTTTATCCATCAGTAATACAACATTTACCAACAACAAAGCTTATTATGATGGTGGAGCTATCGGAAACTACGGTGGCTTAATTATTTCGAACAGCTTTTTTGAAGGCAATACCTCACATTTAGACAGCAATGGTAATGTTGTAGCTGACGATACAGCCATAGGTGGTGGTGCCATTTCATTGGGTGCTGTATCCAATACAACAATCGGCTCTATTTCCAGTACAACTTTTAAAAATAACAGAACCGGCCAAAGTGGTGGTGCCATTGCAAATCGTACAAACAAAGATGGTGACAACACAAATGCAAAATTAGATATTTCCGCTGACTTTATTGGAAACTCTGCTGTTGTTAATGGTGGCGCCATTAACAATACTTTCTTTGCCGATAACGGCTTGGGAAAAGGAACTGGTGTTACAATCAGTGGCAATTTTACGAACAACTCTGCTGATGGTTTAGGCGGTGCTATTTTCAATGACACTCTGGGCATTATTACGCTTAACGGAACAAACGTATTTTCCGGCAACAAAGCAGGTGGTGTAGCCAACGATATCCATAACTTAGGTACGTTGAATATTTCTGGTGATTTAACGTTGGATGGTGGTATCACAGGTACCGGTTCCGTTGTATTTAAAGAAGGGTCCACATTGAAAGCCAACTTAAACGGTTCTACAATTGTGGCCGGTTCTTCCGTTACAGGATCTACGGCTTTAGTATTGGAAGGTGATGCCAATGGTAAAACATTCAAGATTGACGGCACCGAAACAAATACATTGACCTTTGCCGACAACACACTGTATGACATCACTGCCGATTCTGAAGCAACAAGTGGTGAAAAAACATGGACGGTCAGCAAAAAATCCGGTGAAGCTATTGCCGAATCCTTGGGTGTCAGCGAAACTGCTGCTCAAACAGTGGCTGCCGTTACAGAGGCTCAACCAACAACTCCGGCGGCTTCCGCTATTGTAGAAGCTATTACAACGGCCGCTCAAACGGGTGATATTGCCACCGTTCAAGAATTAACGGAAAAAGTAAATCCGACAACAACACCAGTTGTACAACAACAATCCGTTGCGATGGCTAACCAAATTTTCAACGTAGCCGGCAATCGTATGGGCGGAATTGGTCGCAGCGGTGGTGATATTGATGTAACGGTCGGTCCGTGGATTCAAGGGTTGTACAACAAAACGCATAACAGCCAAGGTGTTGGTTTTGATGGATACAGCCAAGGGTTCGCCGTGGGCTTAGATGCCGACATCAATGAACATTCCTTAATCGGATTCGGTTATGGTTATACGGCAACAGATGTGAAATCTAACGGTCGTAAAACACAAATTTACTCTGACAACATCTTCTTGTATGGTAAATATCAACCGAACAAATGGTATGTCAGCGGTATTGCTAACTATGGCCATTCCAACTATAAGGAAGCTGCCTTGGGCTTAACCAGCAAATACAATGTGGACACATACTCTGCTGCCGCTACAGTCGGTTACCAAGAAGGTATCTTTGATAACTATGCAGGACTTCGTTATAGCTACATCACACCGGACAGCTATTCCAATGGCTTAACAACGGTTGAAGGTAAAAACGCTCAAGTCGGTACTGCCGTTATCGGGACAAAGATTTCCAAAGCTTACAAAACAGACAGTGCCGTTTGGAAACCGGAAGTTCGTTTGGCTGCCACATATGATATCAAATCCGATAATTCTTCCAGCATTGTCGGTATCGTCGGCGGTTCCAGCACTTACATGGTGGAAGGCAAACGTCAAAAACGCTTTGCTGTTGAAGCCGGTGTCGGTTTAACAACAACAGTTGCCCGTAATTTAGATATTACATTGAATTACGATGCAAACTTGCGTTCAAAACAAACATCTCAAACGGGTGCTGTAAAACTTAAATACAGCTTCTAATCCTTTGGGATAAAACAAAAGACACTCTCACAAAACGTGGGAGTGTTTTTTTGTTGCATTTCATTTTTTTTGGCGTTATAAAAAAGTCAAATCAATCAATATCGGAGAAAATTCCATGGCAAATATCACAACAGAATTTTGTTTTGCGTTGGATGGTCAAGGCGGTGGCGAAAAGCTGGACTTGGAACAAGAAAACGTTTTTAAACGTAAAAATATTTGGATTCATATTGACTATAAAGACCAAGAAAATCAAGAATGGCTTGAGGAAATGGGATTGGATGAAACCGTTATTGAAAATTTAACGGACGAAGATACCTCCCCTCGGTATTTTGCACATGATAACGGATTATTGGTCGTGATGCGGGGTGTTAAAACACACAAAAAAGATGACGTAGACGATATGATTGCCATTCACATGTGGATTGAAAAAAATCGTATTTTGACTTTGTCTCACCGCTCTATGCCGGCCGTTAAAATGGTCAGTTCAAAAATTAAACACGGTGAAGGTCCCATATCCCCGATTGATTGCTTTGTAACACTGGCAGAAACGATGACAGACAGTATTACTAAGGCTATTGACAAGATTGATGATGAGGTAGATGAAATTGAAGAAGCCGTCATTAAAACGGACAGTTTTAAGGATAAACACTTGCGAGATGACATTTCCGATTTACGACACAAAATTGTGGGATTACGTCGGTATTTAGTCCCCCAACGCAATATCGTTAAAATTATGAAAAATATTTCTCATCCTTTGCTCAGTGAAGACGATTCGGTTCGTTTGCGTGATGTGTATATGGATTTGGCTAAAGCCGTTGAAGACCTTGATTTTGCCCGAGATCATTCAACCGTGACTCAAGAAGAATTGGATTCAAAAACAAACGTGAATTTGAACCAAACAATGTATATGATGTCCATTGTGATGGTTATTTTTACGCCGTTAACATTTATCACAGGATTATTGGGTGCTAATATTGGTGGTATTCCATTTGCCTCAAATCAAATGGGATTTATTTTCATATCCTTGATTATGTTGATTATTGTCATCTTCCAAATTATCGTATTCAAAAAAATGAAGTGGTTTTAGTATGAAAAAATGGTTGGCCGTATTTTTGTGTTTTGTGTGGTCAAGTGGTGTTTGGGCAGCATGCCCAAATGATAAACCGTATGTCTTACTGACAACCTCAAAAGGGTCGGTAAAATATATTACCAATATGGCCCGAAAAGACTTTATTGCAAAATACCCAGGAACCCCCAACACAACCTTAGGTCTAACCGTTGCTGATTTACAAGTTAAAATGGCCGGAAAACCCAGAATTTCACAAAATGGACATCAAGCCTGCGTCAGCTTAAAAGAAGTCAATTTTCAAATCGGATATGATGATATTTTAGTTTATATTCACAAAGATTACAAACCTGGTTCGTGCCAATACCGAGTTGTAAAAGAACACGAAAATTACCATGTCAGCGTTCATCGTGAGGCAATGACTTTCTTTAAATCCGACATTGAAACAGCCTTAAGAAAAGCTGTGGCTAAATTAAAACCTCAGCAGGTTCACTCTTCAGCACAAGCGCAACAGGTTGTAGATAAACAATTTGCTCAAATCCAAAGGGAAATTGCCCCTTTATTAAATCACATTAACAAAAAAATTCGGGAAAAAAATGCCGCCATTGATACGCCCGAATCCTATAAAGCTTCCAGTAAACTCTGCAAAAGTTGGTAGTATTTTCGGCCCAATTCTTTTAATTGACTTTTTATCCGTTTTGTGATAGGATAGTCAGCAATTTAAAGGAAGTCAAAATGTATCATCAATTAACACTCACCGATATTCAAAAAAATAAAAAATTAGCAAAAACATGGGATTTAGTCTGCCAAGCACATCAAGGCCAAACCCGAAAAGGTCATAATAAAAATGACGAGACAATCCCCTACACTGCTCATTTATTTCGGGTGATGGAAATTACGGCTAACGCCTTAGGCAATCCTCATTTAGTTTTACAAAATGAAAAATTAACCCCTTTTTTAATAATGGCCTTAACACACGATACCATTGAAGATACAGTTTTAAACTCTAAGAAAAAATTAACCGATGCGTTAATACCGATTGTCGGAGAATATCGGGCTATACAAATTGCTCATGTTGTTAGCGAGTTATCAAATCCGGCTGACGGTTTTCCAGGGGCAACCCAAACCGAGCAAGACACCAACAAAAAAATTTGGCAAACAAATCATACTCAAAATATGTCTATCCCCGCAAAAATCATCAAAATGGCAGATCAAATCGCCAATACAGCCGATTGCGTAGATTTACAAATGTCGTGTAAAGAAAAAAGCGGTTGGTCCGATGACAAAAAGAAATCTTATTCCGATAAAGCATTAGCCGTTTGTGAAGCCTGTCTTTGTCATACAGAGCGTGTTTCAGATGTTCAAAAAAATGTGTTTGCTTTTTTAATGAATTTAGAAAAACAAGTATATCATTATGCCATGCAAAAAATACAAATACCTCACACTGATGATATGACATTTTTTGAACAATTAAATGGCAAAATGCTCCCCGAAAACGAACCGTGGTATTTGCTAAAGCACACAGCCCCTCTGCCCCCATCTGCCCATAACGCCGATTTTTCACACACACGGGTATAAACACTTATAACCCGATAAATATAACCACTCTGATATTGTCAGAGTGGTTTTTTCTATCTCACGCACGCATCACCGGACCAAGAATAATCCACGATGATATCGTTTTCGGTCGTAAACGTCGTTTCGCAATAATACAATGTTTCGGATTGCATGGC
>JAFXFY010000070.1 GCA_017513365.1 Alphaproteobacteria bacterium
TGATGAGCAAGCCGAACACATTAAACCCAACATAATTAAACTGACATATTTCATTTGAAGTATCCTTTCTTTAAAGTTAAAAGAAAGCCACACTTTCATAGAAAAAGAGTGGCTGGAAGCTCAAAGCTATTAACACAAATAGTGCGGTGTATTCGTCCAAAGGATTTATTTCACCGCCTTCCAACCACGTGGAAAACGCACCTTTGTTTTTAATCCTCGTGCGTAAGGATATGTGTTAAAGGGCTTTGAGTCCCCAACGCCCGAGAATTCCTCAGACGCATATATAGGTTATCATACAAATTTTTAAAAGTCTATCCTTTTTTATGTAAAAAAAACGGAAGGATCAGCCTTCCGTTTTATCTTTATACCGCAACGGGTGCTTTAATTGTCGGATGACATTGATAATTTTCTAATGTAAAGTCTTCATATACAAAATCATTAATATCTTTGACATTTGGATTGATTTTCATGGTTGGTGCCGGATAAGGGGTGCGTGTTAATTGTTCTTTGACTTGATCAAAGTGATTGTTGTAAATATGAGCATCGCCCAACGTATGAACAAATTCGCCATACCCTAAACCACATACCTGAGCCATCATCATGGTTAACAGGGCATATGAGGCAATATTAAACGGAACACCCAAAAACATATCACAACTGCGTTGATATAAATGGCAAGATAATTTGCCATTTGCCACATAAAATTGGCACATCATATGACACGGTGGTAATTTCATTTTATCCACTTGGGATGGATTCCATGCCGTTAAAATTAAACGTCTGTCATTTGGTTTTGTTTTAATGCGTTCAATTAAGTTGCCTAATTGATCAATGCCATCTCCGTTCCAGTTCCGCCATTGATATCCGTAGACCGGTCCTAAATCGCCGTTTTCATCGGCCCATTCATCCCAAATGGTAACGCCGTTGTCTTTTAAATATTTAATATTTGTTTCGCCCTTAATAAACCATAATAATTCGTGAATGATACTTTTTAAGTGAACTTTTTTTGTGGTAATCAGCGGAAAGCCTTTACTTAAATCAAAACGCATTTGACGAATAAAAACACTGCGTGTACCGACGCCGGTTCTGTCTGTTTTATCGGTACCGTTTTGTAAAATGTCTTTCAGTACATCTAAGTATGGTTGTTCCATTGCTTGTTCCATAATATGTCCTTTCTTATTGTTGGTGAATGGCGTTTAAAATGTGTTCTAAAATTTTTGGTGTTTGAATGCCTTTTTTAACCCAGACAGTTGTGATAATATCGTCTAATCTTTGTGGTATTCCGATTGGTTCATAATGCAATCGCATGGCTTCAATACAAGGTGTGATATCCACAGGCGTTCCGGTAAACTGGGTGCTTAAATCCGGTAAGTATTCCGAATCAATAATTACGTCCGGCATGGCCGTTTTATCGGCCATAAATAACTTATAAATACTGGCACCGCCGACAATGAATAAATCGTGATTAAACGTATCAAAATCATGATAATCTGTATGCACAAAATGATTATCCAAATCGGAAACTTGATAATCTTTTTCAAAAGTTAAAACATGTAATTTTCTGTTTGGCAAAGTTCTGTTCGGAAAACTTTCATACGTTGTTTGTCCGGCGACTAAATGATGACCGGATGTAATGCGTTTAAAACGTTTAAAATCTGATGAAACATGCCAAGGAATATTGGGTCCAATACCGATAATATTATCGTTTGTATGGCGACACCAAATAGCAATTTTTGTCATAGTCAAATATCCTTTCTGATAGGTAGTATAAAATCATAAAATGTATAAAGTCAAATAAAATATATCATCATAAAAATGAGAGTGTCTTTTATGTTTTTTTTGGATGGATTTTATTTAAATATTAACAAAACGTAAAAATATTTGAAAAATAGATAAAAAAAATAATTTTTTTACGAAAGTATGTTGACAAGATTTTTTTTTAATTATAAAAGGTAAATGAAAAAGGTGAATTATGAAATTTTTAGATGAAGCAAAGATTTATTTAAAGGCCGGAAATGGTGGCGATGGAGCGTGTTCTTTCCGTCGTGAAAAATTTATTGAATTTGGCGGGCCGAATGGTGGTAATGGCGGTAAAGGAGCCGACATTGTTTTTGAAGCCGTTGCCAATTTGAATACACTCATTGATTTTCGTTACCAACAACATTTTAAAGCTCAGCGTGGTGAAAACGGTGGCAGTCGTTCTTGTACCGGTGCCAGTGCAGATGATATGATTATTAAAGTTCCTGTGGGAACACAAATTGTAGCCGATGATGGTGTCAGTGTATTGGCTGATTTAACAGAGGCTGGTCAAACTTTTATTGCCGCTCGTGGTGGTATGGGTGGTCGTGGAAACGAATCGTATAAAAGCTCTACGAACCAAGCGCCTCGTCAAGCTGATAAAGGGGAACTTGGTGAAGAGTTGTGGGTATGGCTGAGATTAAAAATTATCGCTGATATCGGATTGTTGGGATTGCCAAATGCCGGCAAATCCACATTCTTGTTGGTTGTTTCTCGTGCCAGACCAAAAATTGCAGATTATCCATTTACAACGCTTTATCCTCATTTGGGGGTAGCGAAAGTAGATGCAAAAGAAGTTTTAATTGCCGATATTCCGGGATTGATTGAAGGAGCTTCAGACGGTGCCGGATTAGGAACTCGGTTTTTAAAGCATGTGGAACGTTGTAAAGTACTTGTCCACTTGATTGACGGAACGGCTGAAGACGTATCCGTACCCTATAAAACAATTCGTAAAGAATTGAAAAAGTACAGTCCGGCTTTGGCCGAAAAGCCAGAGGTTATCGGGCTGAACAAAATTGATGCTTTATCCCCCGAAGAAGTGGAGGAAAAGCTCAAAAAACTAAAAAAAGCATCCAAGAAAAGCGTTTTTGCTGTTTCGGGTATATCTAAACAAGGGTTGACTGAGATGCTGCGGGCTGCCTACCAATATATTCAAAAGGAGAACACTGATGGTTTGTAAATTAATTAAAAAAGTGGCAGCAAAAGTTGCCGGTAAAAAAACAGCAAAGACTGCTGAAAAAACATCTGCCGTAAAGCCAGAAACAACATGCACGAAAAAAGCATGTTGTAAAAAAGCCGAACCGGTAAAAGCGTGTGCCAAAAAAGCATGTTGTAAACAAACAGCAGAAGCAAAACCAGCTGCTAAAACATGCGCTAAAAAGGCTTGTTCTAAGACTGCCTGTGCCACAAAAACAGCAGCTAAGACAGCGGCTAAAAAAGCTCCGGCTAAAAAAACAACTGTAAAAGCCGCTCCGGTTAAAGCTGCTGCTACAAAGACAGCAACTAAACCGGCTGCTAAAAAAACACCGGCTAAAACAACAAAAGCCCCAGCTACAAAAACAGCTGCCAAAAAGGCTCCGGCTAAAACAACAGCCGCTAAA
>JAFXFY010000071.1 GCA_017513365.1 Alphaproteobacteria bacterium
GGTATTTGCCACTTTATCGTTAATATCTATTTGAAAGGCTTGTGTATAAAAAGTATCAAATATCGTTTGACACACTTGTTGTGGGATTTTCTTCTGTATCCCAACATCAAAAACAATCAGATTATCTTCGGTATAATCTTCGCTGGAAATATCATAAACAGAACTGTCATTTTGCCATTCGGATAATGTTAATGCTTCTTGTCCTTGTGTCGCCTGAGCAATTAAATCTACTGCTCTGAGCATAATATCGTTCACCGTTTGATTTGCACGATATTTCTCCATACCGTAGCTGTAGCCGGCAATACCGCCGACACTCAATACACCAACAATCGCGAGTACACCTAGCATTTCTACCATAGAACGACCGGATTGTGCAAAATTGCATACATTGTTATGTTTCATGTTCATATTTTACTCCTTCACCAAAAAATCGCCGTGATGAGGGGCGACCGGAAGTTCAGAACTATTTAAGAAGACATAGTGCGGCATATTCACCGCCATAGGGGATATTTTGCCGCCTTCCGGTCAAACCGGAAAGCATACAATTCTTCGTCTTAATCAGACGCTTCTTAAAAAGGTTCTGACACCTCGGGGCGCACATCACTCGCCTTGATAGGAAGTATATCACGGTTAAAAATAGTTGTAAATACTTAATGATAAAAAAAAGAGAGGCTTACCTCTCTTTTATCCTTCTTTTGCCCAACGACGCAAATATTGATAAAATTTCTGGCGGTCTTTGGCATGTTTTAATTTTTGATCAATAAAGCCGTTGTACATCTCACGCGTTGCGATACGGCCGAAATCCGGTACTTCCACCGTGACGGTTTCACCGATTTTGACACCTCGTAGAGCTGGTTCAAAGCATTTTTTATTGATAAATTTATGCAGTGATTGTTCTATTAAACAAAAATTGGATACGTGATTTGAGCCACCACCAGACAACGGAATAATATGATGTACGTCAAATCCTTTTGGAATTTTACCACGCTTGGCCCGTTCCAAATTAATTTTATCCGCAAATGGTTCCAAATATCCTTTGCGATATAACCATTTAACGAATTTATGATTCATATCGCGTCTGTCAAATTCTTTGCGTAATGCCTTAGTTACTTCAGGCGGTTGTACAGTAAATGTTATTGCCATAATATCACCCCGATTTTAATGTGTTAATTTCCATATCTTTTTTAAATAAATACAATACTGTTTTTAATGCCGTTCCACGGTCGTTATTTAATGCTGAATCGGTATTTAAAATCATTTTAGCCTCTTTTGTCGCCGTCCACAAGAGGTCTGAATGGTCGGCCAAATCCGCCATTTGAAATTGCATAAATCCACTTTGCCGAGTTCCCAACACTTCTCCGGCACCACGCAGTTTTAAATCTTCTTCGGCAATGATAAAGCCGTCAGCAGACTCTCGCATCACCTGTAATCTCTTACGTGCCGTTTCACTCAGTTGTGTTCCATAGACCAATAAACAGGTAGAATCGGCACTGCCTCGGCCAATACGTCCCCGTAATTGATGCAATTGAGATAACCCAAACCGTTCAGCGTGTTCTATAACCATAACGGTGGCATTGGGTACATCTACACCAACTTCAATAACGGTCGTAGAGACCAAGACGGATAACTCGCCCGAGGCAAAACGGTCCATAACTTCATCTTTTTCAGCCGATTTCATTTTGCCGTGCACCAACCCGACTTTATCCCCAAATGTTTGCCGTAAAACGTCATAGCGTTCTATGGCAGCCGTTAAATCGGATTTTTCGGATTCCTCCACCAATGGACAAACCCAATAAATTTGTCTGTTTTCTGCCACTGATAAATGATGAATTTTTTGAATTAACTCATCCATTTTTTTTGCCGACAAAACCCGTGTTTCAATCGGTTTACGCCCGGCCGGTTTTTCATCCAGTTTAGACATATCCATATCCCCGTAATTGGTCAGTGCTAATGTCCGAGGAATAGGCGTTGCCGTCATAACCAACAAATCTACACCGGGTTGTTTTTGGGTTAAAGCTAATCGTTGACCAACCCCGAATTTGTGTTGTTCATCAATCACAACCAATCCCAATGTTTGATACTGAACATCTTCTACAAAAACGGCATGAGTGCCTACTAAAATTTGGATATGTCCCGCTTGTAAATCGGTTAAAATTTGTGTTCGTTTTTTGCCTTTTTCCCGACCGCTTAAAATTTCTACCCGTATGCCCAATGGTTCGCAATACTTAGATAAGGTCGCAAAATGTTGCCTCGCCAAAATATCGGTTGGAGCCATAAAAACAGCTTGATGTCCACACTCTATCGCATTTAACATGGCTAAGAGTGCCACAATTGTTTTACCAGATCCGACATCTCCTTGTACAAGGCGAAGCATTTTATAAGGCTCACCGGCATCTGTTTTGATTTCTTGTATGACACGCTTTTGAGCACTGGTTAATTCAAATGGCAACATATCCAATAATTTGTGAGACAACTCGCCATTACCTTGTACCGAAAAACCCTTTTTACGTTTCATTTTAGTTCTGGCTAATAATAAGGCTAATTGATTTGCCAATAACTCATCATAGGCCAATCTGGCCCGAGCCGGAGAAAATGGTGATAAATCCTCTGATGATTTGGGGTGATGGGCCTCAATCATGGCTTGTTTCCATGAGGGCCATCCTTGTTTTTTTATAAATTCAGCATCTAACCATTCCGGCAAATCTGGTAGCATGTTCAAAACACTACAGATCGTTTTTGAAATCATTTTTGATGTTAATCCGGCCGTTAGAGGATACACTGTTTCATATTCGGGAATTATATCAATTGAGCGAGCCATATAATCCGGATGTAATAGTTTAATGCGGCCAAATGATTTTTCCAACTTACCGGAAACCCAGCGTGTTTCACCAACTGGCAGAGATGATACTAAATAATCTTTATGATAATTAAAAAAAACAAGCTCTACATTTTGGGTTCCGCAGTGGCCCATAACACGATAGGGTTGACGACGATTAGCCGGCACAATATGTTCGTCAATTTCAATACACAACGTCCCTAAATCACCGGTGCGAACGACATTAAAATCCTTAATAATCGGTCTGTGATTCACACCACTGGGTAAATGGTGCAATAAATCTACCACATAGGTCCCGCACAGAGTTTGATATCGTTTGGCAATTTTACTCCCTACGCCCTTTAGCGATTCAATTTGACAAAATAACAAATTTAAGCTACTGGGACGCATAGAGGATTACTTTTTCTTTTGTTGTTTCTTGATTGGTTTTTTTTGTTTTCTAGCTTGTTTTTCTTCAGGTCTGGTTTTTAACAATTTTCCATCCGGTGTTTTGACTGAACCGTCTGCATAGACAACGGATCTGAAAATCGGTAAAGCCGAAAAAGATTCTAAAATTTCCCCGCAACTGGCTTGAGGTGAGGCTTTATGTTCTTTATAGGCTTTAAATTTTGCTTTGGCATACTGACGTTCGGCTTGTTTTTGTTCTGCATTTGTTTGTGCGGTATTGGCAAGCAATCGGCTGGCGATGAGTTCGTAATCATCTAATTTAGCTCCAGCATTGCAAGCCAAAGCCAAACCAGCCATCATACCAAGTTGTTCATTTTCATTGATGCCGTTTAAGGTGCGACTGGCGGCCCAAACAGACGAACTTAAACATAACATAATAAGAACGGATAAAATCGTTTTTTGCATTGCATTTTTCCTTTTTCCTAAGTATATAGTATTCAGTTATACACATTTTAAACTTTATTTCAAGGAGAATTTTATGTTAACGGGTCCGTCTTTTATCCCTGACAAGATGACATATGCTGTTATTTTGTGTCATGGGTATGGGTCAAATGGTGATGATTTAATGGGCTTAGTCCCCTATTTAAAACATTTTTTGCCTCAAACAGGCTTTTTTTGCCCTAATGCCCCGACACCAATGATGTATAACGGATACGAATGGTTTTCTTTGTCGGATTACACAACGGCACCGGAATTTGTTTCAACTGATTATTTAGATACATTGGTTAAACGATGTGAAAAACCAGCCAAATTATTAGCCGATTATATCAATATGATTAAAAATACCTACAATGTGGCAGATGAGAATATTATTTTAATGGGATTTTCTCAAGGAGGCTTGTTGGCATTATATACCGGTTTAACAGCGCCTTATACGATAGGGGGGCTGATTGGTTGTTCTGCCGTTCCGATTGTGTTTGAAAAGGTATTGCCGGTTCAAAACATTTCAAAGAATATACCAGTGTTGTTAACGCATGGAGAGGCAGATACGGTTGTCCCTCCATATGGGATGGATTTAAATGTTCATCAGTTGGCAAAAATCGGTATTACACCGACCACATTTTTATCCTCTAACTTGGGACATGGCATAGATGAGGCCTGCCTGCAACACATAATACCCTTTATTCAAAGCTGTTTTAAAGATTAACAGATAGGCTTGCTTTTTTTTATCATTTTTGTTAGTGTGTTATCAAATAACCAAACAAAAGGATATCTATGTCTGAAAAAATGCAAAAACCAACTAAAACACATTTTGTTAAAAATTACAAACGGATGTGGCCGTTTATTAAACCATTTTGGTTTCGTTCATTATTGGCTTTATTGATTACTATTCCAATTGGGTCATTAGATGCAATCATTGCCCTTGCTTTAAAACCGTTTATGGATACGGTTATTATGGAACAAGGTGGAGCCACTCCCTTTAATATGCCTTTGTATTCTATTCCGGTTTTTATTGTGGTTTTTACGATTGTGCAAGCCATTTTAGAATATGCAGCCGCTTATCTAAATGCATGGACTGGTGGTAAAATTACGCAAGAATTACAAAAAAAACTGTATCAAAAATTGTTGGTTATAGACCAAAACTATTTAGATACATCATCGTCTGGTATGGTTTTGACTCGTTTTTCTACAGATGCTACCACGGCATGTGCCGGATTATTGGCTAACGTCAAAGTTTTTACCACACGTGTTTTTTCATCCATTGCTTTAATTGGGGTATTATTATATACCTCTTGGCAACTGGCAATTATTGCCATTATCGTATTAGGGTCTTCACTGTATCCTCTGACAAAGATTCGTAAAAAAATCAAAGATGTTGTCAAAAAATCCGTAGAAGTAGGCGGGCATACTTTAACAACGTATACGGAAACATATGCCGGTGCCAAAACAATTGCGGCTTATAACTTACAAGAATATCAAAAGAAAAAGTTTTTTGATTTATTGACGCAAGGATTTAAACTCGGTATTAAAAATACACAACGAACCGCTTGGTTATCACCGATGATGCATATCATTATTTCTATCGGTATGGCGGGAACAATTTGGTATGGCAGTTATTTGATTACCAATAAAATTATTACAACCGGTGATTTTGTATCCTTTATGGTGGCTATGTTGATGTTGTATACCCCTATAAAAAATATCGGTAAAAACTTTAACCAAGTACAATTATCCTTTATGGCGATAGACCGTGTGTTTGAAATTTTGGATATGAAATTGGTTGTAAAAGACAAAAAAAATCCTCATACATTAACGACTTTACAAAAAGATATTGTATTTAAAGATGTGGATTTTTCTTATGTGGAAAATGTGCCGGTGCTGAAAAAAATTAATCTGAGCGTTAAAAAAGGCCAAAAAATAGCCTTCGTCGGTAATTCCGGTGGCGGTAAATCAACAATTGTGCATTTAATTCCACGGTTTTATGAGGTTGATAATGGCTCCATTCAAATTGATGGAAAGGATATTCGGGATATTTCTTTGGCTTCATTACGTCAAAATATCGGCGTTGTGTTTCAAGATAATTTCTTGTTTTCCGGTACGATTCGTGATAATTTAATGTTGGGGAAATTTGATGCGACAGACGAGGAAATAAAGGCCGCTATTCAAGCTGCTTGCTTAGAAGACTTTATTGCCGAATTGGATAATGGTTTAGATACGGATATCGGTGAACGTGGCACCTTGCTTTCGGGAGGTCAAAAACAACGCATAGCCATTGCAAGAGCCTTTTTAAAAAATGCTCCGATTTTGATTTTGGATGAGGCGACCTCAGCATTAGATAACAAATCCGAAGCAGTTGTGCAGCAAGCTATTGATAATTTGATGAAATCCAGAACAGTTTTTGTGATTGCCCATCGGTTAAGTACAATTCAACATGTAGATAAAATCGTCGTGATTAATGAAGGGGAAATTGTTGAAACCGGCTCTCATGATGAATTAATGGCTAAAAATGGTGCTTATCACGCTTTATATTTGGCTCAATTTAAAGCCAAATAACTGTTTTTTATGTTAAATTTTGTGTTTATAAATGGTTTGAAATATTTGTTGACAAAATATGTTCTGCATGGTACAATAGGACTATACCTTTATCAACAAAGGTGAAAGGAGGCCGTTATGAATAAGGTCGCAAAATATGCAACAATAATAGGGTTGTTTATTATCGGAGCAATGGCTGGTGGTTTTGTTGCCGAATGTGGTGTTGAATTAGTTTGCGGGGCAGGTTTAGAGGAGGCCGTTAGACAAGGAACTCTTGTTATTGCAACCGGCGTTGGGATTGCTAAGGTTGTTGCTTCTGAAATTGTTCAAGCAATGATTGAAAAAGTTATGCCGACACCGACATTGGAACGAACAGTATAAGATAAGGAGGATGCGAATGATGGATATTGTAAAATATGGTGCGATAGCTGGATTGGCTATTTTTGGGACATTGGCTACGGGTGGAACAGCTTCGGCAGCTGTCTTGGCCGGTGGTTTGGCTGTTGCTTCAAAAGGAGTTGAACAAATTTGTGAAACGGTTGGTAAAGAAAATAAAGCTCAACCTAAAAAAGGTTTAGTTGGTGTTTTGCGTGACAATTCAAAAGGAAAGTCTTTGCAAGAATCCCGTGAACGGGCAAAGAAAGGACTTCCGCCAGCTGTACGAAGAGATAAACGCATTGCCGGTCGTTAATAAAGTCAGGTGTATCATATTAATATGCCCTTTATAACCTTCCGATAAAAAACGGAGGGTTATTTTTCTAATTGATTCTTGACTAAGAACGCATTTCATAGTATGTTAAAGGCATATCATCATAGGGAAGATAATTAATGAAACGTTTTATTTTTTTACTCTGTTGTTTGCTGGGGGCGTGTCAAACGGCATTGGATTTACCTGAACCGGTGGTGCATGAGGAGGTTGTTTCGGTATCCAAATTTACTGAAAAACGACCCGTTCAGTTTCAACATGCGGATTTTGATATTCCCAGTGGCGAGTTGTATGCGGTTTATCCATATTGGCGATTTTCATTTCCGAATGTAAATATTGGCTTATGGTCATGTAATTATAATAAAAAATATCGCTATAATCGGTCTCAGGCTTTTTGGAAATCTGGTGCGTTATCATTGTATCGGTATGGACGAGAGTTCGCTTTGGCGGTTGAAGAACCCTTATCTGACCAAGGATACGATATCGTTTCGTCAAAACAATCTGTCTTTGATGAGCGGGAAGCTTATACCCGTACCGAAATAGGATTGTCAGCCACTATTACCGATTTAAAAATGAATGTTTGTCATTTGTATAACGGATTTTACAAAACATCGTTGGGATTGGCTGGTGGTTCGGCATATGTCAAAGTGAAATGGGAATTGTTTGATGTATTAAGACGGAATAAGTTGGCTGTTATTGAAACAGAAGGTCTTGGGCAAATTGATGATCCGATAGAAAGTGGCGTTCAAATGTTGGTGATTGAGGCTGTTAAAAATGCCGCTGCCGATTTAGGTCGGACACAAGCTTTTTACGATGCGACAGTGTTGGGTAAGGGCAATTTGGATTATGATGCAAATGAACAACACTTTACCAAGTTGGATATTGAAACACGAGCGAAACTCTATAAAAAGCCACTCAAAGAAAACTTTAA
>JAFXFY010000072.1 GCA_017513365.1 Alphaproteobacteria bacterium
CATTTTCACAAACTAAATGACTGAGTGCTGTAGCATTTTCCAGTGTCGGTTTTAAATGCCGTAAAATAATATTTTTACCCTGTATTTCTTTTGGATACATCGGTTTAACCCTCTCCCCGTTGATACCCATGCCCAATATTCTGTTTCTTTACTGAATTTTGAGCAGATACAATACATTCAGGCTCTGTTATTTGTCGTTGATGGCCCATAAACATTGCAAAATTTTTCAAATATCTATTTTGTCCAAAGGAAACATAGCCCATTTTATGCACAACATTCAAAGACGCACCGTCGTGCGGTTTTACTAATACTGTCAAAGGTTCCGTTGATTGTTCAAACCATGCCTTTTCCAAAATTGCTAAAGCCTCACGCATATATCCTTTACCGGTATGATCCTTATCTAACCAATATGCCATTTCCCAAAATTTACCGGCGGATAATAAACTGATGTGTCCAATAATTTTCTGACCCTTCATGATATGATAAAGATATCCATCTTCTTTTTCATAATGATAATTATCCATTAATAGCTTGTAAAAGGCCAGTTCGTCTGTTTCATACTTTAATACATCCCCACGCCACATATCCAAATGCTGACGATTGTGTCTGATTAAGGCAGCCAACTCCTCGGCATATTCCGGAAGCGGTGGTAAAATTTCCAACCGTAGACGTTTTCCTTTTAAAACTCTATCCATATATCCGTCCTTCTGTTTGTTCAATTTTGATCGGCTGTTTGGCAACCACCAACGGTTTATTTTTAACATTTGGCATTTTCCAAAATGAAGCGCCGTCACAAGAATACCCTCGTTTCATCAACAACGAAGCAGAAGCACGAGCTTTATCATTCACAATAGCAAACAGTTCTCTGCGAGGAGCGGATTTTGCTTGTTCCCCCTCAACCAACTCTAATGCTTCATTCATAAAGCCATGCCTGCAAGCATCCTCTGTTAACCAATATAAAATTTCACGCTCTGTATGACGACCACCCCACACAAAAATAATACCAATGAATGTATCATTATAAAAAATACCATAATTATCACGGCGCCCCAAATCAGCCTCTTTTTGAGACTCGGTCAAATACGCCAGAGTTTCATCAACAGTTGTTATTTTGTGAACCAAAAAATCAAAACTGTCTTTTAAATGATGAATATTGTTTTGAACGGCATCAAAAAACATTTGAGCATTTTCAAGTGTGGGGTTAATTTTTTTCAGCATAATCCGAGGCCCGTTAATCACATCAGGCCAACACTCGTGATTATGCTCAAAAACAACACCCATTTATTCGCGCCCCTCTCTGATATTTTGTGATACAATCTTATGTTCCTCATGGGACATAATCACACGAGGTTGTTGTTCGTTTAGCCACTCTTCACGAATACGGAAATAGGAACGGGTTCCTGATTTATCTTGAGTTTTAAAGTTAACAGCTTTAGCAAATGATTCAACAATCGAATTAGACTGGGAATACATTTCTAATGGTTCGGAACTTTTTAAAAAATGTTCATTTTCCACCAATTGGACCGCTTCTTTCATATATCCGTGACGCAATGCGTTATCCGATATCCATCCCCATATAGAAACCGGTGTCTTTCCGGCACTGCCACAACACGGATACCCATAGATTTGACCAACAGCTTTGAGTCCCCGAAAAATAAAATAATTAAATCCGTTTTTTTGAAAACATTGATTTAAGGTTTTAATGATGGACTGTAAATCTTCGGGACTGTCTGCAAAAGAAGCCAGTGTTTGTTTAATGCGTTCCGACGTTTGACCGGAAAATAAAGCCTCACTGATATTTTGAATGGTTGTTATATCATTCTTATCCACACGTTTTAAAGTAATCTTAGTTCCTTTAATTTCATCCGGCATTTGAAAATCTTGAATAAGTATTGTCATTCAGGTTATCCTTTCGTAATAATACGCAAGAGTATAACATACACCGTTTGTTTTGTCAATGATTTTCCAATGCAAATCACTCAATTAATTTTCCCTTGTTTTTTTAGATAAAAAATTATATAATAACATAAATTTTTATAAGGATACCGATATGACAGATAAAACATATGTTCAAGAAGACAACATTATTGTCAATATACGCACTGATGTGAATTTAAAGGATAGACCATCAGACAGTGGTAAATTCATTAAAATTCGGGGGGCCAGAGAGCATAATTTAAAAAATATTGATGTAGATATCCCCAAAGATAAATTGGTGGTTATTACAGGTCTGTCCGGTTCAGGAAAATCATCTTTGGCATTTGACACCATTTATGCCGAAGGGCAACGCCGGTATGTAGAAAGTTTATCGGCCTATGCGCGTCAATTTTTGGATTTAATGAACAAACCGGATGTAGATTCAATTGAAGGGCTATCACCAGCCATTTCCATTGAACAAAAAACAACCAGCAAAAATCCCCGCTCCACTGTTGGAACCATTACCGAAATTTATGACTATATGAGATTACTGTGGGCCCGCGTTGGCACCCCCTATTCTCCCGCTACCGGACTGCCGATTGAAATGCAAACAATTTCTCAGATGGTGGATAATATTATGGCCATGAGTGAAGGGACAAAATTGATGATTTTGGCTCCTGTCGTGCGTGGTCGTAAGGGTGAGTATCGTAAAGAAATGCAAGAATGGCAAAAAAAAGGATTTCAGCGCATTAAAATTGACGGCACCATTTATGATATTGACGATACACCCACTTTGGATAAAAACAAAAAACACGATATATCCGTTGTGGTTGACAGAATTATCGTTCGGGCCGATATTGAAAGCCGATTGGCCGCTTCGTTAGAAAAAGCATTGGATTTAGCCGACGGATTGGCTTTAGCAGAACAGATGGACACGCACGAGATTAAAACATTTTCTAGTAAGTTTGCCTGTCCGGTATCGGGATTTACAATTACGGATTTAGAACCTCGCCTATTTTCGTTTAATAATCCGCAAGGGGCCTGTCCGACATGTTCCGGATTAGGATTTAAACAGTATGTGGACCCTGCTTTGGTCATTCCGGATGAAAATAAAACCATTCGTCAGGGAGCAATTGCTCCTTGGGCCAGTCGTGGCGGCGATATGTTTATGTGGTACGATACGGCCCTGAAATCTTTAATGCGTACAGTGGCTTTAGATTTAGATACACCATGGCGATTATTGGATGAAGAAACAAAACATGCTGTGTTATATGGGTACAAATCCTTTGAAGGTGTTATTCCCAATATGGAACGGCGTTTTATGGAAACCTCATCTGATTGGATGCGAGAGGAAATTTCAAAATATCAGGCAATCTCTCCTTGTGAAACGTGTCATGGAGCCAGATTACGCCCTGAAGCTTTGGCCGTTAAAATCGGTGGCAAAAATATTGCCGAGGCAACACATACTTCCATTAAATCTGCTCTTGATTGGTTTAGCGGATTAAACGATACATTAACGCCACAAAAAAAGGAAATCGCTGCCCGTATTTTAAAAGAAATCATTGAACGGCTAACATTCTTAAATAATGTCGGTCTTGGGTATTTAGCGCTTGACCGAATGAGTGGCACTTTGTCGGGTGGCGAATCGCAACGCATTCGGTTGGCCAGTCAAATCGGGTCGGGATTAACGGGCGTTTTGTATGTGTTGGATGAACCGTCTATCGGATTACACCAACGGGATAATGACCAATTGCTAGCCACATTAAATCGTCTGCGTGATTTAGGCAATACCGTTATTGTTGTGGAACATGACGAAGATGCCATACGGGCTGCCGATTATGTGTTTGATATCGGTCCGGAAGCCGGTCGTCATGGCGGGTATGTGGTCGCCGAAGGAACGCCTCAGCAGATTATGGATAATCCGATGTCTGCTACTGGTCAATTTTTATCGGGTATGCGTAAAATTGTGGTGCCTCAAACACGGCGCACAGGCAATGGCAAATTTTTATCCATTCGTGGTGCAACGGTTAATAACTTAAAACATGTAGATGTAGATATTCCACTTGGCACATTTACCTGTGTAACAGGCGTATCGGGTGGTGGAAAATCCTCACTGGTGATTGAAACATTGTATAAGGGGTTAAATCAACTGATTAATAAATCACATGAACCGGCCGGACCTTATGAAAAAATCAAAGGCATGGGATACATTGATAAAATCATTGACAGTGACCAAAGCCCAATTGGCA
>JAFXFY010000073.1 GCA_017513365.1 Alphaproteobacteria bacterium
CATAGCACTCCATGGATTCAGACCCATCGAATCTATCAATATCAAATCACAGTCCGATCGCATTGTTTGAACAGTTTGATTCAGGTGGGTTAAATCATCCACCACCGTCAAAGCTACCTTCAATAAATCGGCTAAGGATTGTAATCCCTGAACGGCACCGGCCGTACGATTATCCAATGTGATTAACCCAACTTTAATATGTTGACGTTTAGCCATTAAAGCCCACTTAATTAAAGCCGTTGTTTTACCGGTTCCGGATAAGCCGGTTAATAAAAATGCTCGCTTTGTTTTAGCAATACCAATCGGTGAAAAGGTAAAAATACGCCTTAGCACATCCGTCAGTATTTGAGAAAACTCTCCTGCCAAATTGGCTTCTTTTAATATTTTTGCCGTTAATAACTCCGGCACCCGATGCAAACTCAATAAGGCACGCATTTTTTCGGCATTATCATTTTGAAACTGACTCGTATTTTTTTGGAGCAACGTTTGAGATAACACCGATTCGTTTGCATTTTCACCAATCGCAACGACTAATTGTATTCGACCATCAGATAATTTCAAAGAAGATACAATAACAGCCTCCTCACCCCACACATCACGTACTTCTTTCATGGCTTCGGGAACAGAGGATGCCGATATGGTCTTTAATCTCATCAAACGCCTCTTCTTATGACACCAAAGAGGTCAAAACAACACCGAATTGTTCACCCGTCAAGGTTAATTCCCCATGAGCGACCAAATGATTATTGACGTACACATCAACGGGATCGCCAGCTTGTTTATCTAATGTCAACACATCTCCTTTTTTCAAAGCCATCAATTCACCCAACATCAAAGTAGCCTTACCCAACCCTACGGAAACTTGAACCGGCACATCACGTAAATTATCCGGTGCTGTGGATGAAACCGCCTGAGTGGTATCCGCTACACCATGACCATTCACATTTTGCAAAGCCCGTCGGGTAATTTGTTGCAATTGAGCTTTTTGTTTTGAATTCATATCATCCTCACTTTGCCTTTGATACACTTATTTTCTTTTGTTGAATTAACTCTTGAGCTGTTCGCACCAATGTGTGCTGAGCCCAATCAATATCCTTTACCTTAACAGCCGATAATTTATTAATTTCTTTCAGAACTCCACCCCACACAGCCGGCGACATATTACGGGAAAAAGCATCTTTCAGCTTATCTGATGCCCCTTTAAGCGCATATATCACAACTTGTCTATCCGTTTTTTCCAACAACGTCCGAATGGATTTATCATCCCAATCGGCAATATCTTCAAACATTATCACACCGGCTGACAATTGACCGGCTAATTCCGGAGAACGTTCAAACAATGTATTTAAAATATCTGTTTTACGATCCATTAAACTGATAATACCAGCGGCTTTTTCCTTACCTCCCATGCGAGGAGTCGTATGCAAAGCCTTTAGTTTTTCATCCAATCCTTGCTCAACACCAGCCAATATATCGGCATCTATATTTTTAAGGGCCGTCAAACGCATTAAGACATCCATAGTCAAACTTTCGGAAAAACATCCGAGTACATCACTGGCTTTTTCATTAGATAAGTGATACAAAACAACGGCAATTGTTTGCGGATATTCACCCGATAAAGCCGTCGCCAATTTTGCCGTGTCCGTTTGCTCTAATCTTTCCCAAATATTTTTACCGGATACCGGTGCATGAATTTGTTCTATCAAAGTAGACTTTTCGTCAACAGGTAAAACATTTTCCATTAAAGTTGCAACATAATCGGCATTGACACATAAATCACCATTTTGATGAAAACACGATAAAAAGTCATCAAAAACTTCTTGAACCGTTTCCCCACGAACACAACCCAGTTCTGCCATTGTCCGAGAAATATCAATAACCTCTTCATTTTTTAACTTTAAAAAGATAGGTTTTATATATTCTTCCCCTAAAGCCAACAACAAAACAGCTGTTTTTTGAACACCACTTAAGCCGGTATCTGCCTCCGGACCATACAACCACTTGCGAATCGCCGAAATAACCTGAGGTTGTTTATAGGCAAATAAATTTTGTATCACGCTTTTTTTACCCCCCGTTTCCATAGAACTTGTTGATCCTACAGCTGAGGCATAGTGCGTACCGGAAACACACGGGGTACTTGGTTGCAACAATACATAAATCATCGGCAAAATAAAACGTATCAGAATCAAAACCGTCAATACGAAAAATAATACTAACAACGCCGACTGCACCACCAACGATTGACTAAATCCAAAGATTTTATCATCTGATGTTTTGATAAACGGCAAATTAATCAATTCTAACGTATCTCCTCGTTCGGCCGAAAATCCCACCAAGGATTTAACCAACGTACGATAAGAGGCCATTTCAATTTCGGAACGGGGTTGATACAACGTATGCCCATTTGGTGTTTGAGTGGCATATCCGTCCACCAATACGGTTATAGCCAGCTTACGAATCTGATAAGTATTTTGGGTATGATGTTTTATTTCGGATGAATATTCGTAAACGGCTTTTTCCTCACTTAAGGTTTCCCCTTCGGCTGTGTCATATTGCCGTAAGTGTTCTTTAACAACGGCCGTGCGAGGCAATAACGTATTTTTTTGAACAGTTTCTTCTCCTTGAACAACATCAGCAATAACCGAAACACTGACCGTATCGGGCCCAGATATTTTTTCCAGTGTTTGCTTAATTTTTTGACTGAGCTGTTCTCCAAGTCCTGCCGAAGAAGTGGTTTCATAAACGGACAAATCAAGGGTTTCATTAGGTTGTTTGGCAGACAGCTCTGCAATTTTGGGAATAAAAAAGCCCAACATTCCCAATATCAGAATGCTTAAAATTAAAACACTCAAAAGTTTAATAAACTCGGCCGTTTTTGACACGTTTATTTCCTTTTTATTCATCCGTTTTCATAAAACCCACCGCTATTGTGCCAAAAAAATAATAAAAAATTCGTTAATAAAAAGAACTATTTTTTATTTTTATGAAATATTATTTCTAAAAAATTCTCAGCCACCCCCTTAAAAATGACTTTTATCTTGCCAAAACGCCCTATTTATGATACAAAATAAACAACAAAGATTTTTAAAGAGCAGGACATTATGCAAATACCGACTGATGATTTTTTAACAAATGACACAGATGATACCGCAACGGTACCGATGATTTCTCCCGTTGTATCGGCCCAAGATAAAGGCATTCGCCTAGATAAATTTTTAGCCGGCTGTTTTTCTGATCTGTCCCGCAACCAAATTATCCGATTGATTAATGAAGAGGCCGTTTACCGCACAGGAGACAAACTCCCTTTTTGTGAACCTGATTATAAGGTCAAAGAGGGGGAACAATATACACTGATACCACCCGATGCCGTACCAGCTATTCCCGAGCCTGAAAACATTGCCTTAGACATTATATATGAAGATGAAGACTTACTGGTCGTCAACAAACCGGCCGGATTAGTTGTTCATCCGGGAGCTGGCAATCCGACTGGTACTTTGGTTAATGCCTTATTAGCCCATTGCCACGAGTCGTTATCCGGTATTGGCGGCGTTAAACGCCCTGGCATTGTACACCGCATTGATAAAGACACCAGCGGTATTTTAGTCGTCGCCAAAAATGATTTTACTCACGTCAGATTATCCGAACAATTTTCACGTCATTCCATAGAACGTATTTATGATGCTTTTGTTTGGGGATACGTTCGCAATTTAACCGGCGTTGTCAGTGGTAATATCGGTCGCAGTTCTACAAACCGTCAAAAAATGGCTATTGTCAAAACAGGAGGCAAACACGCAACAACCCATTACGAACGAGTTAACGTATTTGGCGGTGGATTAGCCAGCCATATCAAATGCGTTTTAGAAACGGGACGGACTCACCAAATTCGGGTTCATATGGCTTCACTGGGACATTCTTTAATTGGCGACCAATTGTATGGCGTACCGACAAAAAATGCTCCGGAAGAAATCAAGTACTTTCCTCGTCAAGCTTTACATGCCGGTTTTTTAGGTTTTACCCATCCCAGAACACAAGAACACTTAACTTTTGAAGTACCTATGCCGGAAGATATGGATACTTTACTTTATTCATTAGAAAATTTATAAAAAAATGCAAAAATATATCTTGATTTCATAAACATAAAAGAGTATACTGTTTTCAAATATTAACTTTAAAGGGGAATATATCATGCAAAAAATCAAAAATTTCTTTGAAAATGGACGAACCATGTTAGAAATGTTGGCGGTATTGGCCATTATTGCCTCGGTCGGTATTGGTATCAGTGCCGGCATTAACCATGGCCTCATGCTCTATCGTTCTAGCGTTTTAAAAACACAACTTCCCCAAATTCAAAAGGTGGTTGAAAACACTTATTCATTTGTTTCCGGAAACCGAAAATACGCCAAGGTTGACTATGCAACGCAAGAGCAATATGAAGACATGTTCGGTGATATTTTCGGCAAAAATGCCTGTACGGGAAATGAGGGCAAAAAAGGATGCAAAACTGCCGCAGGACACATGCAAATATTTTCTATTTTAAACGGTCTTGGATTTAAAACACGCATTTACGATATGCCACGGGATATTTGTCTTGAACTGTCAGATTCCATTCGTAGTGAAGGCGGCGCTTTATATGCCAAGGGGTTAATTATGTCCAACCCATGTAACAGAGATTCAAAACAAACCGTTGAATTTGCCAGTCTGCCCACCGATTTTAGTAATATGAATGAAACCGGCAAAACATGTCCCGGCAATCAAATCTATAATCCCGATGCAGTTGGTGATGAATCTAAATGCATTTGTTTGCACCCTGATGCCATTGGTGAAGAATGTCTTTTACCGGAAAACGAAACACATGATAATGACAATAACAGCGGTGTTGTTTCTTCAGATACAACAACAACCACCACGGCGGTACAGTATACCAGCAAAGA
>JAFXFY010000074.1 GCA_017513365.1 Alphaproteobacteria bacterium
ATGACGGCTATTTTGGCTGGAAAACCCGTTGCAACAGCGACAGAAAATAAATACAAAGCATTAAAAAAAGAATTAACAGATAAATTAAAAAATGTCCATTTAAATCAAAATTGCATTGAAGGACTCATTGAAAAAATTACAGATGTGAACCAACGTTTAATGATGTTGGAAGGTAAGTTGTTACGTCTTGCCACATTGTGCAAAATTGACCGTGAAGACTTTTTACAAGCCTATCAAAACAGTGAAATGGATACTAAATGGATTTCCAAAATAAAGAAAAAAACATCCAAACAATGGAAAACATTTGTTGAAAAACATTTGCAAGAAATCAATGAGATACGTTCGGCAATTCAAGGAGTGGCTGAAGAAACAAAAATGCCCATTTCCGAATATCGTAAATTGGTAACAACGATTAAAAAAGGTCGGCAGGAAACAAATAAAGCCAAACAAGAAATGATTGAAGCAAACTTGCGTTTGGTTATTTCTATTTCCAAAAAATATACGAATCGTGGCTTGCAATTTTTGGATTTAATTCAAGAAGGTAATATCGGTCTTATGAAAGCCGTTGATAAGTTTGAATATCAACGAGGATATAAATTTTCAACGTATGCCACTTGGTGGATTCGTCAATCCATTACCCGTGCGATTGCCGACCAAGCCAGAACCATTCGTATTCCGGTGCATATGATTGAAACAATTAATAAAATGCTCAGAACCAGCCGTCAAATGATGTTGGAAACCGGCCACGAACCGACACCGGAAGAATTGGCACCACGCATCAATATGTCGGTTGAAAAAATTAAAAAGGTATTAAAAATTGCTAAAGAGCCAATTTCTTTAGAAACGCCGGTTGGTGATGAAGAAGATTCACACTTAGGGGATTTCATTGAAGATAAGCAAACAATGCAACCGTTAGAGGCCGCCATTCAAACGAATTTACGTCAATCTTGTACAGCGGTGTTGTCCACCCTATCCCCTCGTGAAGAACGGGTATTGCGTATGCGTTTCGGTATCGGTATGAACTCTGATCACACATTGGAAGAAGTTGGCTTACAATTTGCCGTTACTCGTGAACGTATCCGTCAGATTGAGGCAAAGGCGTTGCGCAAACTCAAACACCCAAGTCGGTCTAGAAAATTGCGTAGCTTCTTAGAAGAAAACTAAATAGAAGAATTAACAGAGGGATAAAATCCCTCTTTTTTTATATTCTTACAACTTAATTTGTCTTAGTATCTGGTTGCCGTAATAATCGGATAAGCGGATAAGCACTTAAACAAAACAGCCCCAAGTAAATATAAAATGCCGATTGCATATTGACACCATCCAATAAAAATTTGAATAAAATAAGTACAAAACCTGTCAACAATCTACTGACCATTGTATTTAAAGACAAAACAGTAGAGCGAATAGAAGACGAAACAAATGTGTGGATACGGCTGACACTGGCCAATGTAAATGTCAGTTGTGAAGCAATCACAAAACAAATAAAGGTCATAATCGCCATATTTATCCACACCGTTTTAATATGCAACATACCAATAGCGGCAAAAAAGGCCACAATAAACAACCCGTAAATCGTTATACCTAAGGCTTTTAAGGTAAACACTTTCATTGTTTTATCCAACATATAGCTGGCCAAGGCACGAAAGGCATGATTAATAAAATAAACCACACCAAATAAGGCTACCGGAATGCCGGCAACTTGCATAAGCGGTTGAAAACTCCACACAAAAATCATAGAGGCTGCCACGGCCATTGCCGAATAACCGATATAATATTTGATTTTTTCATTTGTCAACGCCGATTTTGCAATTTTAAATAAATCATGATATTTTTCTTTTGTTGTTAAACTTTCTGTCCGCTCAGACGGCACATCCGGCAAGAAAAATAACATCCCAAGGGCAATAGAATTAAAAACAATTTCAATCACAATTAAGGTCATAACCCCAAAATCTTCGTACATTTTTGCCCCTAATAACGAGGCAATTGCCGTTCCAGCAGACATAAAAAAGTTCATACGCCCATAACGTTTGAGCATTCTGGTTGTTTGCCCTTTGGATTTCAGCAAATCATAAATATATCCATCTGCGATACCGGAAAATAATGCTTTTGAGGCTGCATATAACAATTCCCCGATTAAGATAATCCAATAATTAAATGAAATATTTTGAGAATTTGCTAAAAAGTACCACAGGACCAATCGTAATAAAAACAAAGCATATGATAATATCAATACTTTTTTGCGAGAAATCCAATCGGCGATATATCCGGCCGGCACTTCAAAACAAAGGGCGGCTATAGAGAAAATACCTTGAAATAAAAAGTAATCCCCCTTTGTTAACCCATTACTTTGATAAAAAAGCAACATAATGGGCAACATAAAAATTTGTGTTTGAAAAAAGACAGACCAATTCAGTAATTTTAAGGGATTTTTAAGCATATATTCTCCTTTTATAATTTAGAAAACATTCTAAAAGTCCACATTATAAAAGTCAATAGGTAAAAATAAAAAAACTAAAATAAAAAATACTTGATTTTTAAAAGCCTCTTATGTAAGATATTTTCAACCCTTGCTTAGTGCAAGGATAGAACCAAAGTGGTTCGGAGTCTTCAAAAACTCTTTCACAACACGGTGCACAATAAGGCATCGTTAATGGCAAAAGCTATGTATGCTTTGTTGTGCCGGTACTTATTGACCAACTATCCCCTCCTTTGGGTTGGGGAGATTTGGATGTATGTTCAAGGAGTTATCCTAAAGATTCAAAGGGTCATTTGTTGTGATGATTTTTGAACTCCCCGACCACTTTTGTAAGTGGTCATTTTTTATAAGGAGTTTTAATAATGAAATTATCGCCTTCACAATCCGGTCGCTCAATAGTAGAAATTATCGGTGTTTTAGCGGTTATCGGTGTTCTATCCATCGGCGGAATCGCGGGGTATTCTTATGGTATGGATAAATACCGAGCAAATGAAACGGTTAATGATATTATGCTCAGAGCCACAGATTTATTGACGCAAGCCACTCAAGGACATACCGAACTGTCTTTGGATGAATGGGAAAAAGAAGACACTATTTACCCAATCGGCAATGCCGATTATGCCAATGACGGTTCTGTTATGTTAGATGCCGGCACAGAGTCAAATCCTATCCCTAAACGGGTTTGCGAACTGATTTTTGATGATGTTTTTCCTCACACTGTTCAAATAGATACCAATGCTGTGCGAGGTGTATCCAACGCTGCGTGTGGCGATAACAATATTATGACGTTTTATTTTGATCCAACAGGGGCAGGACCCACCAACTGTGAACCGGCTTGCGAAGAAGGCACCGTATGCGATAATGGTGTGTGTTTTAAAACGGGAAAAATGGATGTTTGGCCAGGATTAATTGGATCATCTTGCACAACTGATGAAGATTGTCAAATTGGATATACCGGTACCAATTGTGCCTATTGTTATCAAAAAAAATATTGTGCCATAAAAGAAAGTAGTCGTCATGCCGATTGCACCCTATCTAATGGCACGGCTGGCTTATGTACGTATGGAAAATGTATTGCAAAAGGATGCACAGATACGAATAATACTTGTACAGGTAAATATCAATATTGTGCCAGCCCAAATACCAGTGCATATGAGGCGTTTCCGGAAGGAGAAACCGGTTCATGTGTGACAGCTGATATTCATCGTTATGAAATAAATGGACGCGTTTATTATGTTTCACACAACGTTATGTCGTGGTGGCATGCTCGGGCTTTTTGTGATGCTTTAGGACTAGACTTTGTACCCAGAAATGAATTATATGAAAATGGAAAACGAACTGATTTAACAAAAAAATTACGTGAAGTAAGTGGTATTCCAGCAATTTATGGTCAAGAACATACCCCCAGTACAGGATTAGTTTTTGTCGCAGATTGGAAAGATGAAATTACTGTATGGGTTAAAAATGCAGAAAGTAATGGTGGAGCAGTTTGTCGGTAATTTTATCAGTGTTAAATATAATCGTCAGTCAAAATAATGCAAAAAAATCCCCCTCTTTTTCAGAGGGGGTAAAAATTACATATTTTTTTCAATTTCTTCAATTTCTTCTTTAATTTTTAATTTTTGTTTTTTATATTCGTGAATTTTCGTATCATCCGGTCTTGGATAAGAATTTTCTTGTTCAATTAAGGCATCTAATTCAGCGTGTTTTGCTTTCAATGCGTTCAAACGATTTTGAATTTTATCAGTCATATTTTTCTCCTTTTCTATACAATAATTATATATCCAAATTTCATAAAAGACAAGTTTTATTTTTCCCCAACATAAATCCCTAAACTTCTGGCTGTTTTGACCATTTCTCCATTTGGATTTACCGGTGTATTACTGATTCTTAAAACTTCATTCAAATCCATATCGGTAATTTGACCGTTTTGATGGACAACCACTCGGTTATCTTTGCCCTCTGCCAACAATTCAATTGCTTTAACGGCAAATTGAGAGGCCAATAATCTGTCTTCAACTACCGGAGAACCGGCCCGTTGAATATGTCCCAAAATATTGGCACGGACATTAAAGCCATCGGCTTGCAAACGTGTGGCAAAATATTCAGAAATCCCACCAAACGTCTTACCATTAGTCGCAAAAGAATGTTTACCATCTGGCGTTTTAACACCTTCAGCTACCACGACTAAGCCATGTTTACGCCCATTAGCTCTGGCATTTTTTAAACAATCAC
>JAFXFY010000075.1 GCA_017513365.1 Alphaproteobacteria bacterium
CCATGTTGATGGTATTGTCTGTTTCCATGGTGGGTTTTATGTATGTATCCAGTTTGACATATTCGCCGATTATTATCGTATTTTTATATTTAGACCCGTTTTTGTTTACCAATTTAGTTGGGGCGGGGATGTGGATTGCCTCAATGCATTTATATGATTGGATGAAAATGAAAAATGGTGGACATGCTCACTTTCCGTTTGAAAAAGTGGTCGTGCCGGTTTTAATTACCTTTTTAACCAGTTTATTGTTCCATTATTGGCCGATTTGTGATTGTGCTATGGAATCCGTACCTGTTTTATAATTTTTTAGGAGAATGCAATGAAAAAAGCTGAAAATGTAAAAGAATTTGTAGAACGCATTGATAATGCCAAAAAGAAAAATCCCAAAGATTTATCTTCGGATCAAGATTTGACAATTGCCATTATGAATTTGATTTCCATTGAAGAACACTTGATTTTTTCCGGTGCCAAAACGGGTAAAAATTCGTTCTATGATATGGTGCAAGACATACGTGAAATGCGCAAGAACTTGATGTTGAAAATTATTCCGTCTTATGAAGGTGAAGTATGGTGTATTTCTAAACACTTGTTGGCTACCTCTATGCGTTTGATGGAAGTCGGCACCAAACAACAATCTATGGGCAATACTGAGGAAGCTTATAGCTTATTTAATCAAGCCTATGATTTGTATTGTTTGTTCTGGGGATTGAATATGAACTTGATTGATATGAAACAAGTTGAATGGAAACCCGATACAGTATCGGCGGTAAAGGCAGATGTACAAGCTGTTTCAGTTAAGAATGTTGCTAAAACACCTGTTGTGGCCGAAGCAGTGGCCGAAACGGTTGCAGAGGTTCCACAAACTACATTCGGCAAATTAAAAGCTTTTGTGCGTAAAGCGGTTGATTGTTGCATTGAATAGGGGGAATATATGAAAAATTTTATCGGTGGCGTGCTGATTTGTTTAGGAATTGCTTTGGGCTTTTTTACCTTTGGGTGTTCCGGTGAGACAACATTAGATGCCAATACGATTTATTTTTTCACAAAACCGGGGTGTCCTTATTGTGAAAAAGCCGAAGATTATATCAAACAAATGCATCCGACTTTGTCTGTAGAGTACAAAAACGTTAAAGAGGTTTCGGCCAGAAATTTAATGCTCGCTTGTGCCGAAAAGTTTGATTTGCCTCAAAATCGTTTGGGGACGCCTCTGATTTGTATGGGGAATGAATACCTTTTGGGGTGGGGGCCGGATGCTCCGACCAAGTTTGAAAAAGCTTTAAAAACCATGAAATAAAAAAGATTTGGTTAAATTATAAAAGAGGGGGAGAATTAAATCTCCCCTTATTTTATTCCTTAATTCTTGGTAGTTGTTTAATAGCTGTATACAGGGTTTTGTTATGATGTGTTAGTACGGCCCATTCATGCTCGCCATAACTGTAATGCCACCATTCCAGCGGATAATTGATAAGGCCTGCCATACTCATAACGGATGATAATAATTTCCGATGTTTCCATTGATTTTTTGTTAATCCGGCACACACGGTTTTTGTTTGGGGATTATCGGTTGCCAAATAGGGCGTACCCATATCCACCTCTTTACCCTGATAACACAACGTTATGTCAACGGCACCTCCTGTTTGATGACCACTACCGATTTTATTTGGATCGGCAATACCTTCATTAGCTGTTTCATATACTTTTTCAATCGGCCAATTTGGATGGGCAGTTTTGATTTTTTTGACTTCATTTTGCCACAGTTTCATTTGTTTTTCATGGCTCCGATAGGTTTCGTATATTTTAAAAGTATACCCAGTGGGTAATAATTTTTTTGCTAAGTTTAATTTTTGCGCTACTGATTTGCGAACACAAAAGTAATCAGAAGCACAAATAAACTTATTTTTATCTAATTCAACTAATTTTGGTGTTTTTTCTGCTTCTGTAATTTGAATTGTGGCAGATAAGGCACCAACAGTATGTAAGTATTTCATTTTTTTACCTTTCACTTATAAAAATTGATATAAAGATATAGATTTACTGCCCAGAGTTTTAGTTCTGTCAGAGGCAAGTGAAAGATTTATATTTGGAAAAAGACAAACTTCCACCGCCGACTAAATTCGGCGGATACGACGGATAAATATACATGTTATTTCGTTTATCATGGGTATTATTATGTGGGATATAATGTATAAAGTCAATAAAAAAATGAATTATGTTAATTTTTTACTTGCTATTTGTTTTAATATGGTGTATAAGACTGTCATTCGGGGCGTAGCTCAGCCTGGTAGAGTACTTGGTTTGGGACCAAGGTGTCGCATGTTCGAATCATGTCGCCCCGACCATAAAATTAAGCCACCCATTTGGGTGGTTTTATTTTATGTGTCAGGTGGTATGATTTGAACAGGCGAGGGAGCATGTTCGGATGGAGGGATAGGCGGACGAGAGTACGCCGAAATAATCCCGACATAATGTTGAGGCTCTAGCCGAGACAGCCCCTTGGGGTGAGCGAATCGAATAATCATGTCGCTAAGACTTTTTACATAGGGACTCATTTTATGATTTTGTATATTTAAATATTAAAATTACATATTTTAAGAATATTTTCCTTGACATTCGGTCTAAAATGTGTTATATTCCTATTTGCGTAAAAGGCACAAGTCTATCTTGTGCCTTTTTGCTTAATTAGACTAATCATTTGAGCTCGGCCCTGACTGAGCTCTTTTTTTATAAGGAACAAACAATGACACATATAAAACTTTACGGTATAAAGCCTCGCATTCAGTATGTGGCGGACGGGATTCTGACGACGTACGACTTTCCGTTTGTTGTTTTTACCACAACGGACGTGCAAGTTTATTTGAATGACACATTGCAAGACCCAAAAACATATACTGTTTCGGGCATCAAAACGAATGGTGGTACGATAGCCTTTACAACCCCGCCAAGCAACGGTACTATTATTACAATTACAAGGGACCTTTCCATAGAACGCACGACGGATTTTCAAGAAGGGGGAACCCTCAGAGCTGATACCCTCAATGATGAACTGGATTATCAAACGGCGTGCTTACAACAAATTGCGGACAGCATTAATCGGTCCATGATTTTGCCTCCGTATGCTACCGATACAAATGTAGATTTAACTTTGCCGACCCCCTCGGCCGGCAAAGCGATTGTATGGAATGCGGATGGGACAAATTTGGAAAATTCAGAAGTAAAAGTCAACGAGCTTTCTCGTGAATTAGACATAAAACTCGCCACTGCTACCGAACAAGCCGATATGGCTATCTCTGCTGCACAAACAGCAACACAGCAAGCAATAATTGCATCTGAACAAGTTTCTGAAGCAACGATACAAGCTGACCGTGCTACTGAGCAAGCAACTCTTGCCACACAAAAAGCAACGGAAGTTTCAAATGCTTTATCTGCAAAAGCAAATACGGATATGAATAATTTAACAGCCGCTGGGAAACAAGTAATTGCTAATTTAGGCATGCCGGATTACACAGCTGGTGTTGGTTATGCTGGGAATACTTGGATAAAAGCACCGTATGATTGTTATGTTATAGGTGGTTTAGAATCAGGAAGTTCAAAAGAAACGCAAATACATGTTAATGCAAGGGCCACAGAGTCAGATTATGTAATTTTAAGAAGAATATATGGTTATGCAAACATTCAAGGTGCCTTTATTCAGAAAGGCTTTTATTTTAGACTTTATTGCAATGGTACAACATATAATACGATGTATTTTCCATTAATGGGGGTGAAATAATGACAATAAAATACGCAAAAATCACAAATGAAGAAACAAAATTATGTGAAGTTGGTATTGGTACTAACACTGAATTTTATCAATCAATCGGCATGATACCAATGGAGGTTGAGCAAGGCTATAATGGTGGATGGTATTTAATGGGGTATGCGCCGGCAGAACCAGAAAAAACATACGCAGAAAAAAGATTAGCCGAATACCCTCCAATAGGAGAACAATTAGATATGATATATTGGGATAAAATCAACGGCACAACTTTATGGCAGGATATCATTACGACTATAAAAGAAAAATATCCGAAAGAATAAAGATAATTGAAGCCCGTCTTAACGACGGGCTTTTAAGTTATTTGTTTAGGAATCTAATAACTTTATTGTAAAAAGCGATATTTAATGTTCTTGCTTCCTCAAGAGCATTACTGTATCCTTTTGTAAAAGGTAATTGTTCTTCCCAGTTATCATAATCTGAAAATCGAGGAAGCCATTTTATTCCTCGGCATTTATTATGTATATCAATACAGATTACTTTTTTGCCCAATAGTGTGGCCCAATACATACCGTGATAGGAGTTTGTAACAACAATGTTGGCATTTGCTAAAAATGAGATAATTTCATAAAATGAATAATTATAATTATCTAAAATGGGATATTTTGAAACACGTTCAAAAAATTCAGGGGGAGTAAACATACGATGTAAATAAAAAACAATATCATTGGTTGGTGTCTTTTTTATATCAAATAATGAAGACATACAACTGGGACAAGGACAATAAAATATTTTTTGATTATCAATCATAGGCGAATTACTTTCACGAACCCCAATTAATGAAAATTTATTTAAAATTTCTATTGGATATTGTTCTTGAAAAAATGTTCCAATTCCCCATGCAATATTTTCATTCGTTTTTAACCTTCTCGCAAATTCCATATTCGAAAAAAGCCAAGGATGTATACCGCCACCAATAATTGTAGGTTTATCCAGCATATTGTTATTTAATGTTGACACTATATCAAAAGAGATATTTTTCCGTCCAAAATCAAAATAATGTATTGAAGAAGAAACTAAATCTCCAACATTCGACGTATTTGTTGTATATAGAAAAATTAGATTATCTTGTTGGCATGTATTATTCAATTTTTTATTTAATTGTTTGTATTTAGGTAAAAATAATCTATGACGAATTTTGTGCCGAAGTTTTTTATTTGGAATACAATTAACCATTAGCTTTAATATTTTTTTCTTCATATTATTTTTGCTCCATATCTTTAAAAATGCCTTTTAATCCAACGGGATTTATCGAAATAATTTCAATATTTGGATAATAAATATTCGCAAAGTTTTTAAATTTTTTATAGGTATCAACAATTGTTTCTGTTAAAAAATTTCCACCTTGTTCTTCTTTATCAAAGTATCCAACATTACTGGTACAATCACATCCGACCAAATAAATTCGTTTTGGGTTTGTCCATAAAGCGAATTGTAATGCCGGAAATACAATCGAACCAAAACATCCTAACGGTTTAACACTAATATCATGAACAAATTGCGGGGTAAAAAAAGGAATATTCATCCAATCTGTACGATAACGATATGCATCGGAAATAATAGCATTATTTTCTGGAATAATCCGATGTGTTTGCGTTTCGTATTCGGTTGTTAAGCCATAAAATTTAACACACTGACCCGATCTATATGAATCAATTCGTGAAAGATATTCCTTGGACCCCGAATAATCCTGAATAAACAAATAATCTAAATCTATACCGATATCAATTGCACGATTAACACCAATATGAATAGCATTTGGAAGAGGAATATACTTTTTTGCCGAGGGTCCAGTTGCAATCAAAACAATATCTTGACCAGCATGCTTATTTTTAAAAGGAAGAAATGTCTTTTGATGTAATAGAGCAGTCGATAAATTATGCTGCATCAATCGATTTATTATCTCATAGTTAATTGGAAGAAAGCTATCTTTTAAAAAATCCTCACATGATTTCAACTTGTTTTCAAAAAGCTCTATTTTTTCTACAATATCACGTCCTATTGTTTCTTTACCTGCTAACATCTTCAAGGCATCATATTCACCAACTGTTAGAGTTACTTTTTTTAGCGGATAAATATATTTCTGACGGAATTTTTTTCGTTTTTTTCGATCGAAGATTAACAAAGCTATTATTTGATATAAAATTTTCTTCATTACTTATTGTTCTCCTTTAAAGTATTTCCAATAAACCGGGATTTTGCAAATTTTAATAACTTTCTTTCCGGATTTAGTTATTTTATTGCTGTATAACCATTTCATAAATTTTGATGGTTTCGGGCATAACACACGTTTAACCTTTAACGAACGGGGCCCAATGACTTCATCAATGGTTGTATTTGAATAAAAACTTTCAGTCTTTAAAAATTTATCTTTGACATAATTAAAAGCTTTGGTAAAACCTTCATCCGGCAGAGGAACGCCATAGGACCAGTGTTTACACTTCATTTGTAAAATGCGGGAAGGAATGTCATATTGCTCTTTCAAACGGATACATAATTCTTCGGCATAATGGTGCCAATCCAATTTTTCATCAAAGCGAATATGATGTTTTTGAACCAATGAGGAATGGATAATTAAGCACATACAATCAAATGTTTCCACTTTTGTTCCAACCGGTACATTTTTACCAATAACGGCATGACAAGACCCGTCTTTATGAGATGCTTCAATTTGCCCAATATAGAATTTTTTGGCTTTATTGCCACGTATTTTTAACTTTGTTCCAAACGTGCCGTAAATTGATTTTTTATCCAACGTTTGGACAGTCGGTAACCAATTTTGTTTTGCTTGCCAATCTTCATGACAAAAAATAAACCAATCGGGCTTAGAATAATCATATGTATCCAAAAAATGATTATAGCGAAGGGGAATGGCTATA
>JAFXFY010000076.1 GCA_017513365.1 Alphaproteobacteria bacterium
AAAAATGTGTACGGTATAAAATGAAAACCATACCAAGCCCGATACTCCCAAACAACGCCCAAACACCGGCTAAATCCGTCAGTATCATTCCTCGTTGTAAAAGGTTTTGATAAAAAGCATAGTATAAAACCCCTTTAGCCAACATATAGATGAATGAATATCCCAATATGCAATAAATCAATTTCATAGCTGTTGCATCTTGAGCCCCCCCTGTTTTTTGCACAAATGTTTCACTAGCCACAGGGGATAAGTAAGTGAGCGTTTTCAAACAAATGACAAATAACGTCAATAAAATTAAAGCACCCGCCATTACACTTTGAGTTTGCCAATGACCAAAATAAACGATATTACCAGCCGTTGCAAAACCAACCAATTCAGCACACAAAACGGCTATAAATTTACGAGAATCCGGTTTTATCGGTATAAATCTGGCGGCAACAGACCAAAAAGCACCGCTGAGTATACCAAAAATACCAACATTAAACCAAAACGCACAATTAACGCTGACAAAATCAGGATATTGCAACCAGTTTGCCAATCCTGTCAATAACAAGACCATCACCAAACAAACCGGTACGCATCCATATCCATGACGGCGATCAAATACCAAATAATAATAGCCCGCCAACATTAAGGCAAAAGCCGAAAATACATAGCTGAACGGCAAATGAACAACACCTAAGGTCATTAAATAATTGCTGACAATCCCTATATCCAACAAAGATATCGTCATAGATTTTAAAAAGGCTGTCAGCATGATAAATACCAACAAACCCAATTGTTTTATTGGCATATTCACTGTTGTTATAACTAATGATTTAAGCGAAGCCATCTTAAGCATCTCCTAACAACGAATCGGCATATTGTTCGGCTGTGAAATCATGCAAATCTTCGGCCCGTTCGCCAACCCCAATCGCATGAACCGGCAACCCAAATTCTTTGGCTAAAGCCAACAAAACGCCTCCCTTAGCCGTGCCATCCAGTTTCGTTAAAATAAGACCGGTTAATGAGGCACATTCTTTAAAGGCTTTAACTTGCGCAATCCCATTTTGCCCCACGGTGGCATCTAATACTAAAACGGCAGAATGCGGTGCTGTTTCATCGGCTTTTTTCATCACACGCACAATTTTACCGAGTTCATTCATTAAATCGGTTTTATTGTGTAAACGACCGGCCGTATCTACCAATAAGATATCATCACCTTGCTCTTTGGCACCTTTCATGGCATCAAACACAAGACCGGCGGCATCTGCCCCTGTTTTAGCGGCATATACCGTACATCCGATTCGTTTTCCCCACTCTTGTAATTGCTCGGTAGCACCAGCTCTGAAGGTATCGGCTGCGGCGAAAGACACTTGATACCCTAAGGATTTATAATACTGTCCCAATTTTCCGATTGTCGTTGTTTTACCGGCCCCATTAACACCCGTCATCAAAATCACATACGGCCTCTTAGTTTTGTCAATTTCAATCGGTTTTGCAATCGCAGACAAACGCGTAATCAATTCTTCACGCACATAGGATTTTAATTCATCCATATTTTGCGGGCGTTTTTTCTTAAGACCTTCAATAATTTCATCAGTTGTTGTAAATCCGGCATCGGCCCGCAATAAAGCCTCTTCCAATTCCTCTAATGAGTCAAAATCCACTTTTGTTAATTTAAAAACAGCGGCCGTTTTTTTCATTCCCTTTTTTAAATTATCCAACCAACCCATTTTCGTCCCTTCCCTTAATCTTCACATCAATAATTTGACCAACTGCCTGTGGTGTTGAAAAATGTACCTTTAAATAATTTTGACTGGTTCCCTCTGTCACATTTTCAACCAAAACAGATACTGTTTTCCCGATTTGACTCTCTAACAATTGACTCATTTTTTGCTGACCCAATTCTCGCAAACGCCTTGCCCTGTCTTTGCGAATTTCTTTGGGCAGTTGAGGCATTTTTGCCGCCGGTGTCCCCTCTCGTTCCGAATACGGAAAAACGTGCAAGTGGGTTATATCGGCCTCAATAACTAAATCCATTGTATTTTGAAATTGAACTTCCGTTTCGGTCGGAAAGCCGGTAATAAAATCGGCGCCTAAAACAATATCCGGACGTTTTTCTCTGATTTTTTTAGCAAACTCAATCACATCTTGACGGCGATGACGGCGTCCCATACGTTTTAAAATTAAATTATCCCCTGATTGAACAGACAAGTGTAAATGAGGCATTAACCGTTTATCAGAAGCCATTAACTCAATAAACTCATCATCTAATCTAGCCGGATCTAATGAGCCGAAACGCAACCGTTTTAATCCGTCAACTTCGCTCAATAATCGCCGAACCAAATCGCACAAACCAAAAGGGTAAGCTGCTAAATCAACACCCGTTAAAATGAGTTCTTGATAGCCGTTTTGCACAAATTCTTTTGCCTGAGCAATAATCGTATCGGGTTCCAACCCTTTATTTTTTCCCCGAATATGAGAGACAATACAAAAGGTACACGCATTATCACACCCTTGTTGAATTTGTAAAAATGCCTTTGTTTTACCATCAAAATCTGACACCACTGGCACATCAATATCCATTGTGTCATTATCCATCGGTTCAGCCATAATTTTATCTGTTCCAAGCAATGCCGACTTAGACAATTTTTCACGATTACCTAAAACACGGTCAACTTCCGGCATTTTGGCATAACTTTCAGGATGCAATTGTGCTGCACAACCGGCAACATAAATTTTTGCCTCAGGATTTTCACGTTTTGCCCGACGAATAGCCTGACGTAATTGACGTTCAGCCTCACCCGTTACGGCACAAGAATTAAATAAAATTACGTTATTCAAATCCGCTCCGACCAACTTTTCCATAGCGGCAGATTCAAAAATATTTAACCGACATCCGAACGTAATTATTTGCATTTAGATTTCTTTTTCTTAGGTGTTTCCACTGTAGGTTCAGTTAAATGAACGGTTTTAAAATGTGAAATACGCACTTTTTTAATGTGTCTGTCATCCACATCAATCACTTGAAATTTAATACCGGATGGATGCTTAACCGTTTCCCCACGATGCGGTAAACGACCGGCATGATGGAATACCAATCCCCCAACCGTATCAATTTCGGCCTCTTTATCAGCAGGAGTTAAAAATGGCCCTGTCATATCCTCTAAATCATCAATATACACACGGGCATCGGCTTCAATTAAATCACTGTTGATTTGTTTTAATCTTAAGGCTTCATCCAACGCATCATGTTCATCTTCAATCTCACCAACGATTTCTTCCAATAAATCCTCTAAGGTAATAAGACCGTCCGTACCACCGAATTCATCAATAACGACAGCCATTTGAGCCCGTTTGGCTTGCATTTCTCTGAGCAAATCCAACGCTCTGATAGCCGGTGGCACAAACAACACTGCCGAATTCATTATTTCGGCAATATTAATTTCTTTACCGTCAAATAATGCACACAGCAAATCTTTTACATGGACAATACCGACCACATTATCCAATGTTTTATCATACACCGGCATACGAGTAAATTTATCCCGAATAACCAATTTTTTAAGTTCATCTACGGTGGCCGTTAACGCAATCCCCGCAATATCAATGCGTGGTATCATAATTTGATTAGCTCGTACATCCCGTAATCTAAAAAGGTTTTTCAGCAACAACAACTCATCCGGATTCACCAATAAAGCATCCCCACGTTCTTCACGTTCATCCATAATACCTTCAATGGTTTCCAGAACTTGCTCTTCTTCCGGATGTTTAACAATTAACGATTTTAATCTGTGATAAAAACTCATATTTTCTCCCGATACGGATTATCGTATCCCAACTGTTTCATAATGTTAATTTCTTTTGTTTCCATTTTCTCCGCTTGCTTATCCGTCAAATGGTCTTCACCCAACAAATGGAGTGTGCCGTGAATCAGCAAATGCGCTAAATGAGCCTCAAAACTTTTACCTTGTTCGGTTGCTTCTTTTGCCACCGTTTCATAGGCCACAATAATATCACCGGCCACAAAAGGTTGTCCCTTTACTGGTTTCATAGCCGTTTCAAAAGAAAGAACGTTTGTCGGATTATTTTTGCCCCGATAATCACGGTTTAATTCGGTAATAAACGCATCATCCGCCAATACCAAAGACACCTCAGCCGGCCGATAAGCATTCATATAATCCCATGCCGTACCAATAATATGCCGACAAAATGTTTTTAAAAACAATTTTTTAAAATAATACCGTTTATCGGATACCTGTATATCTATCTGAGGCATTATTGATTTATCTCCACATGAACGGCATTGGCTTTTTCATAAGCTTTCACAATCTTAGAAACCAAACCATGACGCACAACGTCTTTATCCGTAAAGGAAATAAAGGCAATTTCGGGGATACCTTTTAATGTTTTGACAGCCTCAACCAAACCGGAGGTTGTTCCTCTGGGTAAGTCGGTTTGTGTTAAGTCACCATTGATAATCATACGAGATCCTTCCCCTAAACGAGTCAAGAACATTTTCATTTGCATTGGTGTTGTATTTTGGGCTTCATCCAAAATCACAGCCGCATGGCTTAAGGTTCTTCCCCGCATATAAGCCAAAGGAGCCACCTCAATTTCCCCAAATTCCATTTTTTTATCCACAATTTCTTTGGGCAACATATCATAAAGTGCATCATAAAGAGGGCGCAAATACGGATCAATTTTTTCCTTTAAATCCCCAGGTAAGAAACCTAAATTTTCACCAGCCTCCACCGCAGGACGCGTCAAAATAATCTTATCCACTTTACCCTCTAACATCAAACTGACGGCCTTAGCCACCGCCAAAAACGTTTTACCCGTACCGGCCGGCCCTAACCCAAACACCATTTCATGAGCGTTCATTGCTTCAATGAATTTACCTTGATTTTCGGTGCGTGGATTAATGTGCCGTTTTTTGGTTTTCAACGTTAACGGGGAAGAGGGTGTTTCTTCTTCCACAAACTGAGGATTATGATTTAAATCGTATTTCATGAGTTGTCCTTTCATACTGCTATCCTTTAATTATATCACATTTAAACACGCTTGGCAAGGTCGTTTACATCACCTGTCAAACTGGTGGCGGTGGCTCCTGTAATTTTAACATTGACAATTTGCCCAAACAACGTTTCATCTGCACTCACATGAGTTGGTTGCAAATAGGGCGTATAGCCCAGCAACTGGCCCTTTTGACGACCTTTTTCGGCCAATAATACAGGCAATTTTTTCCCAATTGTATTTAAATTAAAGGATTTTTGTTGGCTGAGTAGTAATTCTTGTAATCTGGTTAACCGTTCGGTTTTAACGGATTCGGACACTTGATTTTTCATCAGGCTAGCCGGCGTCCCCGGACGAGCCGAATATTTAAAGGAAAATGATGAAGCATATCCGACTTGTTCCACAAGGCGCATTGTCGCCTCAAAATCTTCATCCGTTTCCCCAGGAAATCCGACAATAAAGTCAGAAGAAATCGCAATATCGGGTCGAACTTCACGAAAACGGCGCACAATATCCAAATATTCTTCAGCCGTATATTGACGGTTCATTGCCTTTAAAACCACATTAGATCCGGCTTGTACCGGCAAATGCACATACGGCATTAAATTTTCCAACTCACCATGCGTGCGAATCAAACTGTCATTCATTTTAGACGGATAAGAAGTCGTATAACGCAATCTTTCCAATCCGTCAATTTTAGCGACCTCTCGGATTAAATCTCCAAAATCGGCTTCACCGCCGGTCAAACTTTCGCCGTGCCAACAATTGACGTTTTGCCCGAGTAACATAATTTCTTTGGCGCCCGTTTCAACCAAATGACGAGCTTCATCTAAAATTTCACGAACACTTCTGGAATATTCACACCCTCTGGTATATGGCACTACACAGTAGGAACAAAATTTATCGCATCCTTCTTGTATCGCTACAAAAGCAGTCGGCCCTTTGGCATCATGTTGTGGTAAATAATCAAACTTAGATTCGGCCGGAAAATCAGCCACCAAAACACGGCCTTTTTTACGGTCATATTTTGCCACCAATTCGGGTAGTAAATGGTAATTTTGAGGCCCAACGGCAATATCCACACCATGCATACGACTGAGCAATTCACTACCCGTTGCCTGAACCACACAACCGGCTACAATAATCAATGTGCTTTTTCCCTCTTCAGCCCGCTTTTGTTTAATGGCATTTAAACGGCCCACTTCCGAATACAATTTATCGGCCGCCTTTTCCCGAATATGACAAGTATTGAGCAAAATAATATCGGCCTCAATCGGTTTTGTTGTTTCGTCATATCCTTGCATTTTCAAGGCCGCCAACATTCTAGCCGAATCATACACATTCATTTGACAACCGAACGTTTTAATAAATATTTTTTTCATGAGGGATTATTGTTCCTTATACTTTTTAATATCTTGTTTTAATTTTTCTATTGCTTGCGTCCGCACAAAAGCATCAGCCCGCCCCGATTTTGGTCGAACGGCATTTTCAAATTTTTTAAAATCGGCCTCACTGTAAACTTCTTTAGCCGCATCAAACATTTTGCGTTCTTTCCAACGACTGGCCAATCGTTGCATTTGTGTTTTTTTGCCCTTATCCAGTTGATAATTTTTTAATAATCCACCGGCCTCAGGAGCACTCAAAACATCAGAGACATAATACCATTTTTGATTTGCATTTTCGGCAGCCAACATAAACAAAGCATACGGATGCAAAATATCTCCGTCAAAGGACGCATTTTTATCACTTTGCATAGAAAATTTTATTTTATCTAAATAATCTTGAATTTGAGCTCTGGTATCATCATTTTCATCCATTTTCAATAATAATTTAGCTAACGCCACTTGAGATTTGGCATTTCCGTTTTCTGCCGACAAATGATAAAATAATAAGGCTTTTTGCACATTTTTAGAAACACCGTATTCTGCATTTAAATAGACTTGTCCTAAAAATGCCTGAACGGCATCATTGTTTTCTTGCAACGCACACAGTTCGTATTCTCTGACCTTATCGGCGGTAAATGTTCCGGTCAATGCCCGTTCACACAACATAGCATTAGCAATACTGCCCCATAACAATACGCATAAACATAAAGCAGTATACCGCATTCTTACCCCTTCATTACAACCTCTATTTTGGCAACCGTACCAGCCGGTATATCCGTCAATTCATAAAAGAAAAATTCATCTGATTTAGCCGGCATTTGGGCCTCACCATACGGCAAGTCTTTAACCCCTAACAACGTACCGTTTGCGTCAAACAACTGAACTTGCAACGGAGGCATTTTAATAACACGATCCGTAATATTGGCGATAACACCTTGCACAAACAAACGGGGTTCGGCCTCAGCTTGATCATACTTAAAAGACACATCCCGAATTTGAATATCTGTCGCCGACACATTCAATTCGGTTTCAGATTGTTCTGGCACAGGTACAATATTTTCAGCCGGCAGAGGAATTTCCTCTAAAATAATTTCTTCTTCGACCGGAAGTACCTCTGGTACAGTCGGCTCTATAACGGCATTGGGCATATCCGGCGTTGGCACAACAACCTCTTCAATAACAGGCTGGTCTGCCGGAATAGGTTGCTCAGCCGATTGCGTCGCCTGTTCTGTGGGCAAAAGTTGCTCGGCCGGTTGAGCGGATTGTTCTGTGGGCAACGGTTGTTCAACCAGTTGTGCAGATTGTTCTGTGGGCAACGGTTGTTCAACCGGTTGTGCAGGTTGTTCGGCCTCTGCTGTTGGCTGTTTTGGATAAATAACCGTCTCAGTTTCTACCGGTAAAATACGATTGTCAGCTACGCTTTCGTCCTTTACACCCTCTTGCATTTTTTGTTCAATCGGTGTCAAAACAACCTCTTGAGTCTGAGGCATCATCGGAACCTCCCCTTCCATC
>JAFXFY010000077.1 GCA_017513365.1 Alphaproteobacteria bacterium
AAAAACAAATCTCTCAAGAAACAGCCGAAACAGTTGTTCAAGAACTGCAAAAGACTGGCATTATTGATGATTGTGGGGCGGTTAATAAAGAAGTGTCCGTTGAAGCAATTGAGCTTTCAAGTGTGCCGGAGCCTGTTAAAAAAGAAATTATTGAAACGATAAGGCAGGAAAAACCCGTAACAGTTGCTGCTCTTTCACAGACAACCTATACCGAAACAAAGGTTGAAAAAGTTTCTGTCAGCTATGAAGAAGCCGTTCAAATCATGGAAGATTTAAAAGGCACTCAGGTCATTGACAGTAAAGGTAAAATCAAAAACACCATGAAGGCAGAATTAGCCGCCGGTACTTTGAATTTAAGTGATAGATGGTCAAAGGCGAAACAACGTGCTGTTTTACAGGCCTTAAATAAAGCCGATAATAAACCAGTTATTCGGGATGCAAGCAAAGAAGTGACTGTTAAATTAAAGAAAAAAGCAATTCTTAGTCCCGAATTTATGGAATTGTGGAATAAAATCAAGCAAAAGACCACTTATCGTGTCCAGTTTGATTTGGATACCTTGGTTGAAAACAGCATTAAAGAAATTAAGGAAATGCCCGAAATTGGGACGGCTCGTTTACTCAGTCAAACAGCCAGTGTTAATATTGAAAAATCGGGTGTTTCACACCAAGCAGGAAGAACATTTATTCAAGATTTAACCCGAAACTATGAAACATTGCCGGATATTTTACGCCTGATTTCCACCAAGACGCTTTTGAAACGGTCAACGGTTAATCGTATTTTACAAGAAAGTGGTCGTATGGCAGACTTTTTGAAGAATCCGCAAGAGTTTTATGAAAAAACATTGGAAATTATTGAACGCAATCGTCATAAATTGGCTATTGACGGTATTAAGTATATTAAACTCGCCGATGAAGAATACTATGTTCAAGAAATTTTTGACAGTACTGAGTTGATTGCCAACCTTGATAAGAATGCAGTTGCTGTTGAAAACAGTGTTTATGACCATGTCATTTATGATAGTGGAGTTGAAAGCAAATTTGCTGTTGCCTTGGATAAAGATCCGGATGTTAAAATGTTCTTTAAAATCCCAAGCCGATTTAAAATTGAAACACCTATCGGAACCTATAATCCTGACTGGGCCGTTTATTTGGAAAAGAACGGCGAACAAAAACTCTACTTTGTGTTAGAAACCAAAGGAACGGATAATTTATTCTTGCTCAGAGAAGAAGAAAAATTGAAAATCATGTGCGGAGCCGAACACTTTAAGGCTTTGGATGGCATTGGTTTTTCAAAAAATCCTGTCAGAGAATGGCAAGAATTTAAGCAAACGGTGTAAACAATGAGTGGGGCTTCACGTTTTCAATCCTCGTTTGAAGCGGTTTGGACTGCAAGATGTTTAGCAGGTCTTGTTGATGATGAAAATTTAGTGCCTGCGTTTGCCTCTGCTAACATTAAGATTTTACCTTATCAGATAGCGGCGGCCCGTTTTGCTTTGCGATCTGCAAACATAAAAGGCTGTATTTTATGTGATGAAGGCAGTCTTGGTAAAACTTATGAGGCTTTGTTGGTTGTATCGCAACGTTGGTATGAAGG
>JAFXFY010000078.1 GCA_017513365.1 Alphaproteobacteria bacterium
AGTATTGTTGCAACGGTCCGAAGGTGGTGCCTTAGGCGCTCTTGGCGGTGGCAGTGGTAATAGCCTCTTTACCGGTCGTCAAGCGGGCAATATGTTGACACGTTTAACTTGGTGGTCTTTTGCCATTTTCGTTGGTGTTAATTTGGCATTGGTTGTTTTGGCTAAACAAGCCATTGAAGCCGAACCTATTAAATTAGTGCCGACTGAACAAGCCGAAGCTGTACAACCAGAAGAAGGACAAGCTGAGCAACCGGCCGAAGCAGAAGTCGCTCCTGCAGAACCGACAGAAACGCCAGCCGAACCGACGGAACAACCCGCTCAATAAATTTTTATCGGAGGATAAGGTATGCAAAAAAAAGTAACCTTAAATGATATCGTCTTTTGTAATGAGGCACCATTTGCTTTAATCGCAGGGCCTTGCCAAATGGAAAGTGCTGCTCATGGTATGGAAATGGCCAGTGCCTTGAAGGAGTTAACAAGTAAACTTGCTATTCCGTTTGTTTTTAAGGCTAGTTTTGATAAAGCCAATCGTACCAGTGTGAATGGTATTCGTGGTATGGGATTGGAAAAAGGATTACAAGCCTTTGCCGATATTAAAACCAAACTTGGTTGTGCAGTACTCACAGATATTCACGAACCATATCAATGTGCTGTAGCGGCCGAAGTAATGGATGTATTGCAAATTCCGGCATTTTTATGTCGTCAAACGGATTTGTTGTTAGCTGCCGGTCGCACAGGTAAAGTTATTAATGTGAAAAAAGGTCAATTTTTGGCACCATGGGATATGAAAAACGTGGTGGCTAAAATTGAAAGTACGGGGAATGATAAAATCTTATTAACGGAACGCGGATGCAGTTTTGGATACAATACATTGGTTGTGGATATGCGAGGCTTGCCCATTATGAAACAAACGGGATATCCGGTTGTGTTTGATGCGACGCACTCTGTCCAACAACCGGGTGGACAAGGATCATCCAGTGGTGGGCAACGTGAATTTGCTCCGGTTTTGGCAAATGCCGCCATTACGACGGGGATCGCCGGTGTGTTTATTGAAACACACGAAACACCGGATACGGCGCCAAGTGATGGTCCGAATATGATTCCGCTAAAAGATATGGAAAAAGTTTTGACACGCTTAATGGCTTTTGATAAGATTGCCAAACAAGCATAAAGTCATTTAATAATTACATAGAAAGGATAAAAATATGGCAGAACTTGAACGCAGATAAACTTAATGAGGAGCGTTGTTAGCGACGAGTTTAGTGTTTCTGGTTCAAATACAGCCATTCAGTCTTAATAAACCATAAGTGAAAGGAGAAAAAATATGGCTGAAATTATTGATATGGTTGCAAGAGAAATTTTGGATTCCCGTGGGACTCCGACAGTAGAAGTGGACGTCGTTTTAGATGACGGTTCTTTCGGTCGTGCCGCTGTTCCGAGTGGGGCTTCCACAGGGGCTCATGAAGCCGTAGAATTGCGTGACGGTGATAAATCCCGTTTTGGCGGTAAAGGTGTTCAAAAGGCCGTTAATGCCGTTAACACAGAATTGTATGATGAAATCGTTGGTATGGATGCCGCTGAACAAATCGAAGTTGATCGTGCTATGATTGAATTAGACGGCACAGAAAACAAAGGTCGTTTCGGTGCTAATGCCATTTTGGGTATTTCTTTAGCCATTGCTAAAGCTTCTGCCGATTCTGCCGGTTTACCATTATACCGCTACATTGGTGGTACTTTGGCTCATACATTGCCGGTTCCGATGATGAATATTTTAAACGGTGGTAAACATGCCGATAACCCAATTGATATCCAAGAATTCATGATTATGCCGGTTGGTGCCAGCTCATGTTCCGAAGCTATCCGTATGGGTGCCGAAGTGTTCCAAGCTTTGAAATCTAACCTGAAAAAAGCCGGTATGAATACAAACGTTGGTGACGAAGGTGGTTTCGCTCCTGCTATCGGTTCTGCCAAAGAAGCCTTAGACTTCATCGTTAAATCCATTGAAACAGCCGGTTACAAACCAGGTGATGACGTTGTAATCGCTTTGGATGCTGCATCCAGCGAATTCTACAAAGATGGTAAATATCACTTAGAAGGTGAAGGCAAAGTGTTAACAAATGCTGAACTCGTAAAATACTATGAAGATTTGGTCAACACATACCCAATTATGTCCATTGAAGACGGTATGGCCGAAGATGATTGGGAAGGCTGGGACATGTTATCTAAAACATTGGGCGGTCGTATCCAATTGGTCGGTGATGACTTGTTCGTAACCAACACAAAACGCTTGTCCATGGGTATTGATAAAAAAGTAGCTAACTCCATCTTGGTTAAAGTGAACCAAATCGGATCACTCACAGAAACGTTGGAAGCCGTTGATATGGCTCACCGTGCCGGATACACAGCTGTATTGTCTCACCGCAGTGGTGAAACGGAAGATGCTACAATTGCCGATATCGCTGTGGCAACAAACTGTGGTCAAATTAAAACGGGTTCTTTGTCTCGTTCCGATCGTTTGGCAAAATACAACAAACTCATTCGTATTGAAGAAGAATTGGGTAGTACAGCCAAATTTGCCGGTCGTGACATTTTCGCCCGCTTTAAAAAATAAGATTTAACAGTCTGATTTTGAAAACGCTCTTAAGGAATTAAGGGCGTTTTTTTATTGACAGTTAAGGATATTAAGTAGTATTTTCAAATTAATAAGTTTTTATGGAGGATACACATGCGTTTATTGGGTTTTTTATTCATTTGTTTATTTTGTATGCCGGCTTGTGCCGATTTGATATATTTGCCGATATTATGTCCCGCAGATGCACCATTGAAGGATGATGTGGGTAATTGTCGTTCATGTGATGATAACAGGGCTATAAGCTCAGGAAACTGCGAGGTATGCTCTAATCGTATCGTTGATAAAAATGGACAGTGTGTTTTTAAAGAATGTCCTGCAGATAAACCATTGATGGACGAGGATGGCAGATGTTATTCTTGTGATGATAACAGGGCTATAAGCTCAGAAAATTGTGATGTATGTCCGAATCGTATCATTGCCCAAACTGGAGCGTGTGTTTTAAAATGTCCCGCAGATGAACCATTGAGGGACGAGTATGGCAGGTGTCATTCGTGTGATTATTCTTTTGGGATAAGATCAGAAGACTGTGATGTATGTTCTAATCGTTTCGTTGCTACAAATGGACAGTGTTATTCGTGTGATGATCCTTTTGGGATAATATCAGAAAATTGCGAGGTATGTCCTAATCGTATCGTTACTAGAGGTGGATGTGTTTTAAAAGAATGTCCCGCAGATAAGCCATTGAGGGATGCTTTTGACGATTGTTATTCATGTGATACGCTGGGGTGGGTAAACACAGAAAACTGTGATGTATGTCCGAATCGTCATAAAAATGAGAAGGGGGAATGTGTTTTAAAAGAATGTCCCGCAAATAAGCCATTGAGGGACGAGGATGGCGATTGTCATTCATGTGATGATTCTTATGGGGTAAACACAGAAAACTGTGAGGTATGTTCTAATCGTATCGTTGATAAAAGTGGAAAGTGTGTTTTGAATTAATCTGATTTTTAAAAACGCTCTTGATAACTCAGGGGCGTTTTTTTATATTATTTTCAATAGGATATATTATCATTTTTGCCAAAATTCCGATTTTGTGATATAATATGATAAGGCATCAAAAACGGAGTATATTATGGATTTGAAAAAAACGATGTTATTGGTTGCGTTAGGGGCTTTGACGGCTTGTGAGCATCAATCCGTCAATGGGTATTATGAAACCATGCCGTCAAAATCAATGGATTTATCTCAATCGGATAAACACCATATACGGTTTTTGAAAAAATATCATCAATTGTATTGTGAGGCGGATGGCGCTTGGTTTTCATTCGGAGATGAAAAACAATTGAGGAAGTCTTTAACGGAACTGAAATCTGTACCGATGGTGCAAAAGATTATTGCCGAATTGCCGGAACATATCAGTATTGGCAGTACTTATTTTTTACGGGATGATTTATCCGGTGGATATTCATCGGATAACGGCAGAGTTAATGTGGCCTCCCAACATATATCCAAAGAAGAACAACAAAGGAAAAAAGGGAAAATAATAACGGCGGAGGTGTTGTTTCACGAATTATTTCATGCAAATCAAAATGGACGAGGGTTGATAGTGCTGAATAATGCTTCTATGGAAGAAATTATTGTTTCTCAACGGTTAATTGAGGCTGAGGCACACGCTTGGACGAATGTATTACATGAAATGAGAAAGGCATCAGCAAATGATACATACCAATTATCTCAAGAAGACATAAATCGCTTTATGAAAAAGGATTTAATTGCAGAAGAACAAGAAAAATTAATTAAATCAGATTTGGGAATAATGTCGTCTCGGTATCGGGAAAATTTTAAACAGGAAAATGCGACTTATTGTTTTCAGAGATCATTAATCTCTTGTCATGGTGATTTGGATAAGGCATGCCATCATATGGCCACTCAGCGGCTGCGTTATTTTTTGACCAATCAAGACCAAGAATGGACCGAAAGTTATCATAAACAAGCCATTTTAATGATTGAAGAAGTGGCTAAAAAAGGATGCCTCAGCCAAAATGGGAATAAAAAGGCATATGATAATATGTTGGCTTATTATGCTAAAACCTATGGTTTGTCGCCTAAGGAAATGCAAAAGATTCCTGCTACTTTAGATTTAGTAAAGAGAACAAATGAAATTGCTCAGAAATTAGATGCTGAAAAAGGATGGGTTGAAGATAAAAACAAATTGTCTTCAAGTGTATCAAAAACGTATACATCACGGTAATTTTTTGATGGCGTATTTCTTGTTTGATTATATAACCAAGTGTTGTTTAGTTATCTATCGGTACGCATCCAGCAAAAGAAATGATATCTTCATTGTAAAAGATGTTTTCGTTTGAATAAAATCCCGTTTTGGGAACAATGACGATTTTTTTGGGATTTTTATTTAAAAAAGCACCCCACCAAGAAAACGAAGAATTGGCAATAATATTATGCTTGCTTTGTGTCATCAGGTGTAAATCTTCATAATCTTTTGTATTCCAATCTACAAAGGTATGTGGGTCGGATAGTTTGAAATTTTCTTTACACCATTGAATATCATCGGAAAAAATATAAAAATGAGGATTAGATAAATGAGAATTCATATACTGAATGGCTTTATCGTAATATGACATTTTTAACATATCAATACCGGCTGTTTTAAAATCTCCTCGTCGAACGTGAACAGCAACGGAATTTTCAGATTGCATTTTGGCAGCTATGTGTTGGTTTTTTTCGCTGAGTGGATGAGAAAAAACAGTTTGATTTTGAATATAGTCTTCTTCACCGGAAAATAATGTTGCATTAATCGGATTGCCGTTCAATAACAGGTAATCGGCATTCATATCTATGGTACGATTTATGAAATTGAAGGGAGCTAATTTTGTTTGAAAGGAATTGAGTATTTTTTCTGGTTTTTTTATATTTTGAAAAATATTATGAATACGCTGTTCTTTCAAGACAATTAATTGTTTTTTGTGTTTTTTTGCATAGATATCGGCGGCATAATATTGGAATAAAAGATTGCCGAGGCCAGCTTGATTTAATTGAAGGAATACTATATTCTGAGGATTATCAATTTTTAGAATATTTTTAAAAAAATCTTGATAATTATGTTCAATTAATTGAGAGTCTTTTATTTGGACAACACGTTTGTTTTCTAAAATTAAAAAGTCATCTAATTGCAGTAGGATATATTGGCAATCTTCTTTTGAATGACACAGCCAAAAACCAAACCGATAATAGGGGGTGTTATTGTATATATAAGCATGTTTTTGACATTGTGTATTGAATGTGTTTTCTAGTTTATTTTGGGGGACAAGATGGTGTTTTTTGTTGAGTTTTAGAATTTCATCTTGAACAAGGCACGGACTATATTTTACAATGTCTTTTGTTGAAAATGGAGCTGATAGTTTAGTATAAAATTCATAGTGAAATAAAGCATCTGAAATAGATAAAACTTCAAAGAGATTTCGTTCAGAATCTTCAAAAAAATATGACCAGTTTTTGTTTTGTGTATATTGCCGATAGATATAATATCCGCTCAGTATTAACAGGATAATTAATAATAAATAACGATATTTTTTCATGTGACCTCTGAATTAAAATATTCACTTATCGGGCGTTCTCATCTCTTAGTCTTTCACCGAGATAATGTTGGCTTAAGAGGAAGGGATTGCTCGGGACAATGTCCCTCGTCCTCAACGATGTTTTGGACTGTCCTTGCGGACATCTACTTCGCTATCGCTACGTAAACGAACCCCCTTATCGGGCGTTCTCATCCCTTAGTCTTTTACCGAGATAATGTTGGCGGAGAGGAAGGGATTCGAACCCCCGATACCGTTGCCGGCATACATGATTTCGAGTCACGCGCATTCAACCAGCTCTGCCACCTCTCCACATTACGGACCGCAAGTGTTGCCACTCCTATCCAGAAAAATCTCAATCATGTATTTGTTTGCGGATGCAAACACATGATTTGTCCTCGGGGTTATTACCCCTCGTTCCGCCTTTGGCGACCGAGCTCACGCGCATTTGGGCCAGCTTAAGCCACCTCTTAAACATTACGGACCGCGAGTATGAAAACTCCTATCCTGAAAAATCTCAATCATGTATTTGTTTGCGGATGCAAACACATGATTTGTCCTCGGGGCGGTTGCCCCTTGTAAGTATGATTATCATACGCGAAATGAGGGTAAAAATCAATCCTTAATATGTTTTTTTTAGTTTATTTTTAAATTTTTTTTGTGTATGATGAGAGTATAAGGAGTGTAGGTTATGACGTTAAAAGATATTCTGTATTATATAAGATATTATAAAAATTGGATAATTTCCATTTTTATTTTTACAATTTTGTTTTTTGTTTCCATTTTTTTAAGTTATTTTGGCAGTTTGCATTTGTTGCATGTAGATAGACCCCTGTTGGAATTTTTTGCGGAATCTATCAGTTATACCTTATTTGTGTACATGATTGCGACGTTGTTGGGGATTGTTTTAATTTCTTTGGTGCATCTGGTCGGTTTTTTTCGTAAGAAAGATTTGGAGGTTTTGTTAGAACTTAAAACGAAGTTTTTAAAGGATGAAATTCATCAGGCGTCTAACAAATTAAATATGAGTGATAAAATTCTAAGTGAAGTTCCGATTGGTGTTTTCATTACATTAGGGCATAACATTATTTATGCCAATACGTGGATAAAGCGTTTCTTTTTTCATGAAGAGATTGCCTTGCCGGTTGAACGATTAAAGATTTTCGCTCCTCGTCGGGATTTTTTGGCGCTTGAACGAAAGGTGCTCTTGGCATTAACGACGCAAAAAAGGTTTATGACACAGACTTTTTTAGAGGATAAACAAGGGCGTCGAAAATTAGTATATGTATCTGCATATAGTCAAAAATTAAAAAACCCAAAAAAAGGTATTGTTTGGTTCATTGCTGATGCATCAATGGAAATGAAAAATATTGAGTTAGAGGCATATTATCAAGTTGTTTTTCGTTCAGTGGCTATTCTGGCTCAAGCAGAAGAAAATACAACACCCGAAAATGAGGTTTTAAAGCAAGTTTCTTCGGAAATTATCGGTGTGTATGGTGTGAAAACGTTGTTTTATTGGCGTTATGATGATAAAAAATTGCATTTTGCGTTTGCTCTTGGTGAAGAAAAGGCTTTTCCAAACAGACCGGATGTGATTGATGTCGGTAATAAGGAAAATGCCGGAGATGCCGCTGTTAAGGCGGTTTTGACGAAGAAGGCTTGCGTGTGTAATGATTTAATGAACGATGCTTATTATAAAAAGTATTTTACACGTAAACCCAATAAAAGACAGGTAAAATCTAATCTGTGTATCCCATTGATTATTGATGATAAAATAGAGGGTGTTATCAGTCTGTGGAGTTATGAAGCAGGAATGTTTTATGATTCATTTAGATTCCGGTTGCAACAGTTGTCTTATGAAATTTGCCATTATTTATCTGATATTCGTGCTAGGCGCAAGGCTAAAGAATCTATTCGTCATTATGAAGAGTGTTTAAGAGAGCAAATTCATGAATTGGAAAATAACAAAAAGATTATGCAACAGCAAGCCAGTGAAGTGAATGCCATGATTGGTGATTTGATTTCGGCCAGAGATGAGGCGGAAAAAGCCAATCGTGTTAAAACGGAATTTTTGGCAAATGTTTCTCATGAACTCAGAACGCCCTTGAATGCTATTTTAGGGTTTTCTGAAGCAATTGAAAATGAAACTTTTGGACCAATAGGAAATCCACAATATAAAGATTATATTAGTTATATTTCAACCAGCGGAAAACATTTGTTATCATTAATTAATGATGTGTTAGATTTATCCCGTGTTGAAGTTGGTAAGCAAAAAATGAACGAAGAGGAAATTAAGGTCATTCCTGTAATTTCTAATGTATTATCTATTATTGAGCGATATCCCGAGGGAGATAAACGTGATATTACGCTAACGCCGAAAAAATCTAATTTGACGTTGTTAGGAGATGAACGAGCCTTTAAGCAGATTTTGTTAAATATTCTATCTAATGCGGTTAAATTTACTCCGGATGGCGGTAAAATTAAAATACGAGTCAGTTGTACTGTGAAACAAGAATTGTTGATTGAGGTATCAGATAATGGTATCGGTATTCCAAAAAATAAAATCAATGATTTATTTCAACCATTTTCTCAAGTTGAAAATATTATGACCCGAGAACATGAAGGGAGTGGATTGGGATTGGTTTTGATACGTAAATTGGTGGAATTGCACAATGGGCGTGTTTGGATTGAAAGTGAAGAATCAAAGGGGTGTTCCGTATTTGTATTGTTCCCAAAAGAACGTGTGTTAAATGCATTATCCCATAAAAAAGGAGTTAAAAAATGAAATATTTTTTATGGTATATAGGGGGGATTTGTTTGTTAAGCTTGGGGGGATTTGTATTGCCCGTTAATGCCCAAGTAGGTGATAATCAGCCGGTTAGAAGATATGTAGAGCAAGAAGTTCAGAAAAAAACAGAAAAACGTCAAAAAAGATCGGGTGCATGTGGCTATACTAAACCCATGAAGGTTGCAGGTTTTGTAACCAATCCGCCCTTTGGTTGGGTTGATGTGATTCCGGGTGATAGGACACGACCGGATATGTATTTTAATGATGGTTTTGCGTATCAATTATTTTATAATATGGCCACTCAATTGGGATTAAAAGTTGAAAATAAAGGGTTTACTTCATATCATGCTGCTTTAACAGCCCTAAAAAAGGGGGAGATTGACGTGTTGGTGGGATCTTATTATGACAAACGAACATTGGGTGTCGGAACCAGTATTTTATTCCCAAGTTATATCAAAAATCCTATCGTTGTGATGTTTATGATGGGCAAAGAAAAGGATGTCAAATCTTTGGAAGATTTAAAGGGATTAAAAGGAGGCGTTCGCCAAGAAGAAATGATATATTCTTTGTTATACGACAGTCTTCCGGAAGGAGTTCAAATGGAACAAATTGCCGGTTCCAAAGAGGCTTATAGTCGCTTAATGTTGGGTAAAATAGATTATTTAATTACATCATTATATGCGGCCGAATCGGAAATCAGACGCTTCAAAATAACGGATAAAGTGGTATTAACACGGGTACCATTAATGGAACCGGAGTTGTTTTTCGTGTTTTCGTCTAATTCACCTTGTCGTTTGTTAAAACCGACATTTGAAGAACAGTTGCGTAAAGAAAGGGATAATGGTGGTTCTATCGGTAATTTATTGTTTGAACACGTTGATAAATGGGCCGATCGATTCCGTTATGAAGAACCATTGACGGATATTTTATCAAAAACGATTGCTCCGAAAATGCCTGAAAAAGCAGCCGATATTCCCGTTGCAGTACCTTCAATGCCTTAATGTAATGGAGGTAATAAATTATCTGCCCATAATTTTTTGGAAAAAGGACTTTCTATTTCTGTCGGCAGAAGGTGCTTGGTATATCGTTTTTCGGGTGATATCTAGGTTATCAGATAGGGTGATTTTTTGTATGCTATGAACGGGTAATGCTTTATCTGCCTTATGTTTTACGGCATGACTTGATTGATGCTCAAGTGTTTTTAACAGATGCTGATTATATTGTTTGAGAAAATCAGGATTATTTTGACATAAATAATCCACTAATATTTGTCTAAGCCCTGCGGTGTTAATTCCACCATCCCATCCTTCTTTGTCTAAATTGGAATGATATAGAGGAATCATTTGATAAGTTTTACTTCCTTCTTGATCCAACCCTTTAAAAACGGTATAATCACAGTGGCTATAGGCGTAATGATCTCGTTTAAACTGAATATCGGTTATTGTTTTAAGATTTGTTTTGACGTCTTTTGATACATTTATATTTAAATGATGGGCATTTTCTTTTAAAAAGGAATCGTATTTTTCAAAGTTGTGAAATAATCCATTCATACTCCCTTCAGTGTCTAACTGCCACGTCGGATATGTGATATTTTTTTTGTTCTCATGAACACAAACGATTAATCCTTCCTATTCCATTAAATGAAATAAGCGCGAAAAAATACCGGCTTCTTTTGTCCAACAATAAAAGCCGTCCGTTTGTCCGTCAACGCCTTTTCCGATTGGTTTTTCGCCTTCTTGTATAAAGGAGTCTGCATTGTTTAAATGGCTGCTGGTATGATAAAAAGTTAATATATCCTCATTGGGTTGAGGTGTTTCTTTGTGAGGCGTGGAGAATTTTGAAAAGAAATGTAAAATATTTTTTAATGCCATTTGATAGAATTATTTTAAATTTTCTTCTACAGTTTGAAAGAATAAAGGAATGGAAATGGGTTTAGAAATATAGGCATCGCAACCGGCCTCTAAGATTTTTTCCTCATCCCCTTTCATGGCAAAGGCCGAAACAGCAACAATGCGGGTATTGGCAACTTCGGGTGTTTCACGAATTTGCGCTGTAACAGCTAAACCGGAAATTTTTGGCATTTGAATATCCATTAAAATTAAATCAGGTTTGATGGATTTTGTCAGTTCTAATGCCTCGGTTCCATCTAAACATTCGGTAATATCATGTCCTTTTGTTTTCAATAAGTCCGAAAATAAACGCATGTTCATTTCGTTATCTTCAACGATTAAAATTTTAGCCATTTTTATTCTCCTGATGTGATAATAGTGCTGGAAAAAAAAATAAAAATCAACTAAAATCATCTTATGATGATGAAAAAGTGTGATAAATGTCCTAGATTGTGTGCTTATTTGGCCGAAAATAAAATAAAAAATCCCTCTCATTTTAACGGACCTGTTCCGCCGTTTGGAGATGATAATCCCGAACTGTTGATTGTGGGATTGGCTCCGGGGCGTGGAACGAATAGAACCGGCCGACCTTTTACCGGAGATGTGGCCGGAGAATTGTTGTACCCGACTTTGGTCAAGTTTGGTTGGG
>JAFXFY010000079.1 GCA_017513365.1 Alphaproteobacteria bacterium
ACTTATTTTTGACAATTTCTTTCTCCTTTCTGCTTTTGACCAGGCGGTTGCCTGAGTCGTAATTATTTCCATTGTTTGTGCTAAATAGGATTGAGCACGACAACTGATTAAATTTAAATCAGCACATAATCGCAAACAAACCCGTGTTTTTTCTAACTGAAACATAAATGTATCAATATATATTGACTTGTCTTCACTATGATTGGCTTGAGAAATAAGAGCACATAATTCTAATGCTGTTTCATTCAGTGTATTTCCCAATGTGTATTTATGTTCCCGTGAAAATTTGCAACTGTACTGATGGATATCCCGTATCAGTTGATAGGTTGCTATGTATATCGGTAATTTATCACTTCTGCTCATTACTTATTATTCCACTATCGGACATTCTTCCAAATCACCTAAATTGTAATCCATGTCTAAACACACGCCCCAAAGCGGATTACTGCCTTTGGCGTCCGCCTTATCGGTACACCCTTTCGATTTAAACGCTAAATAACAATATTGTTGTTTCGGGCAATCTGTTTGAACGGATAACATCTTTTCCCAATCCGGTATGTCCATTTTGCACGAAGCAGTGGTACTATCCATATCTGTACAAGCCCCGAAAATCTGACCGGTCTGATTGGCACTTATGCCACCCGAACATGTTTCAGAACCAAACGATAACGCACAATATTGGTTAGGTGGACACGGATCATCAACGGCTTCAACCATGGCTTGTCCATCGGGCAAGTTCACCGAACAGGATGGATTAACGTTGTCCATAAAAGCACAAACGCCATGCAACGTTCCGCTGTGATTGCTAGATGCTGAACTGGTACACGTATTATTTGCAAACGATAAATAACAATATTGTCCCGGCGGACAGCCTTTATCTTCCGTTACCATCTCTCCCGATGTGGCTTTTTGTACTAAACAAGATGCATTCACTTTGTCCATATCCGTACAAACACCATAAATAATATTTTCCCCTGTGTTCGATACAGAAGATAAACAATCACTTGTTTTAAAGGACAAATAACAATATTGTCCCGTTCCACAAGGTTTGCCTTCAACTTCCATATTCAATGTTTCACCGTCATTGGCAAGGCCGTTTCTAAATGCACAATTAGTTGTTAAACTCATAACATCAGATGACACATTAAACGAACAATTGGTGCTTAATATCATTTCATCAGCAGATACTTGATACGAACAATCGGCTTTCGCTTTCATTTCCATATTTTCAAATTGATATTGACAAAAGCCATCCGATTCAGGACACTCGCCAACCGTTTCTCCGCAAATCGTGTTTCCGCCACAACACCACCGATATTCGCCCGATAAGCAAGATGTTTCCAGTTCTGAATCGCAAATCGGATTACAAAATGTACGTGATTCGTTCGGTTCTTTTCCGTCCGGACAATCGTAACAAATACCCATCTCAGCATGGCAATAACCCCCTGCCGAATCGGCACATTCTTCATTGGTTTCACAATCCTTACCGGGGGCTCGGGTTCCTTCAAACGCAAAAATAATATCCATCGGTTCCGGATTACATTCGGTAACAAGGGCGATATTGGTTTCTTCCAATTCAACCTGCTGATAAAATGATAACGCATCGTTGTTGCCTAACTGCATGAGCATTTGACACATCTCTTTATCAATGTTTTCAACTAAAACAAAGGTGTCTCCGTCTTCATCTTTTCCGGTTAACATGTTGTACCCGCATTTTGGGGTAAAATTAACGGGAATCCAGTTCGTTTCGGTTGCTTCCGGATTGCCTTGGTTGTTTGCCCAAGCCAGATGTGCTTCTTGTACCAATAAGTTAGCCGTATATTTTTTCATGGCATAGGCATAACCGTAAATGCCACCAATACTCAACACCCCGATAATCGCCAAAACGCCCAATATTTCCACCATACTGCGTCCGGTTTCGGGTGTTTTTTGTTTAAAATATCCGTTAAAAAAAGCGTTTAAAATTTTCATAGAGTCCTCACTACAAAAGTTAACAAAATCAGACAATTATTTTTCAAAAATGTGTCAAAAAAACGTCCCTTTTTTTGAACGCTTTTTTTGGCAGGGGTTACACTTTTTTAAAAACAAAAAAATAATGAAAAATCAAATAATTATAAATTTTAGTTGACAACGAAATAAATCTAAAATATTATGTCAAAAAAAGGGACGTTTTTTTGAC
>JAFXFY010000080.1 GCA_017513365.1 Alphaproteobacteria bacterium
GTGCTATGGATATGTCTTTTTTGGCGGATTTGAAACAATTATGCTCTGGAGTGGAGCCGATTGTGGTTATACCGGCGGGGTTAGATAACTTAGAAACAGGGGATATTGCCACTCAATTTGTTCGCTTAGGATGTTCCAGATTTATTGCAACCAGACTAGATGTATCGGGTGTATATGGTAATATTTTAAATGCCACCGCCAATGGATTGGCATTAACTTATTATAGTATGGGACCAATGCCAACCGATTTGTTTGAAGCTTTTTCGGCCGAAAAGTTAGCTGATTTGCTGATGAAAACGCCTTTATCTCGGGAGTTGCTCTCATGACGGATTTGGCAGCATCGTTTATCTTGAAAACATTACATCGTACCAGGGGGCAAAATATTATTGTTTTGATGTCCGGTGGAGGTGGAAATGGCAAAACTTGGGTGTCGGTTGCGATGGCAAGTATTTTGGCGGATAAAGGTCAAAAAGTATTGTTATTTGATGGTGATTTGGGGTTAGCCAATATTGATGTACAACTGGGGATAACACCATACCATGATATCGGTGGTGTTTTAACATCAAAAGTGCCGATGAATAAAGCGATTGTATCTTATAGAACCAGTGGGTTTGATGTGATTACAGGCAGATCAGATTCACATTCATTGCAATCATTAGATGCGGGAAGTATTCATTTAATCAAAGATGATTTAATGTTATTAGCGACACACTATGATACGTTGATTGTAGATTTGGGCAGTTCATCTAACCTTATGACGGATCTTTTTTCTATGGATGTCGGAACAATTTTATTGTTTTGCACAGATGAGCCGACATCTTTAACTGGTGCTTATACAATGTTAAAGGAGTTAGCTGATAAAGGATGGGCAAATAAAGTCGGTATTGTTATTAATGCTGTGTCTTCTTTAAAGGAGGGAAATCGTACTTACTATACGCTTGTTAAGGCCTGTGATGAGTTTATGAAAACGCCTCCACCGCTTGTCGGTATTATTCGTGAGGATATGTGTGTCAAACAAGCTTTAGATAATCGGCTCTCTGTTTTTAATGCTTATCCAGATTGTAGTGCGGTTAAAGATGTTCAGCACTTAATTAAAACGTTAAAAAAAGAATAAAATAACAATTTTTGGCATTGACAAATATGGGATTTTATGCCACAGTGAATTTGTTATTTATTTTTTAGGAGGCATTATTATGGCAACTCAAAAAAAAGGAACAAAAAAAACGGTAGTATCTAAAAGTGTTGAAGCTCCGGTTCAAGAAACAAGTCTGTCAGCAAAAGATTTGTTGACTCGTGTTGTTTTGGTGTTTGAAACGGCTGTTTTATACTTTATTATTTTGTTCATTATCTTTGTGGCAAATAATTTTACCGTTATGTTTTTCCCGAAAGGTTAAACGTTTTTCTTAAAAATCAATCCGTTTTTCAGGTTTTGCTTGACAAACGGATTTTTTTTGTGTATAAGTATAGCCCTAATCCCTGAGAATGTGGGTATGCGGAATGAGCCGGATACCACGCTTTGTACGGAAAATCCGTTGACAAAAGACTATCGGGGCAACAACCGATTTCATGATTGAAATCAATAACGAAAGGCAAAAAAATGTCAAAAAGATTAAGTTCTAAATTTAAAATTGATCGTCGCTTAGGCGTAAACTTGTGGGGCAAAGCTAAAAGTCCTGTTAATAAAAGAAATTATGGTCCGGGTCAACACGGTGCCAACCGCAAAAAACCGACAGATTACGGTGTTCAATTGCACGCTAAACAAAAATTAAAAGGCGTGTATGGTAACGTATCTGAAAAACAATTGCGTAAATATTATGCCGAAGCTATTCGTCGTAAAGGCGATACATCCGAAAACTTAATCGGTATTTTGGAATGCCGTTTGGATTCCGTTGTCTATCGTATGAAATTTGTATCTTCCGTGTTCGCCGCTCGTCAATTCGTCAGCCACGGCCACGTGATGGTAAACGGTAAAAAAGTAAACATTCCGTCCTATATGGTTAAACCGGGCGATGAAATCAGCGTTCGTAACAAAGCTAAAGAAATGGCTTTTGTGATTGAAGCCGGCGCTGCGACAGATCGTGAAGTTCCTGATTATATGGAAGTGGATGCTAAAAACTTTACCGGCAAATTCATTCGTGTACCGAAATTGGCCGATGTTCCATATGCAACACAAATGGAACCGAATTTGGTGGTGGAATTCTACTCTCGTTAATCTTAACGAATTTGGATTTTATGAAAGCCTCTCCGTTTGGAGAGGTTTTTATTTTTTTTATATTGCAAATTATTTTGTTAGATGATATAAAAAAATCAAGGCAAGTACTTTGCCCCGAGGTCTAGAAGCCTCTCTCTAATGCGTCCGACAGCGGATGAAAAATGCGCTTTCCAGCAAAGGCTGGAGGGTGGTAAAATAAATTATAGGGTATCCTTTTAATCAATATACCACACTATAATCATTAGAGATAGTTTCTAGCTTCCAGCCACTTTTTTTGACAAGAAAGGTGGTTTTTGTTTAACAATTAATCGAAAGGAAGTTTAGATGCAAAAATTAACCTTAATCTGTGCAATTTTATTAACGTCCGGTATTGCTTACGCTGAAGATACTACCACTGAAACATGCGCAAATGGAGGAGGTACTGTGATAGAGGGAGCTGTTGCTGATACCAATGGAAATAAGCATAAATATTGTCTCAGTAAAATAAATATGAATATGAATTGGTGGAATGCTTATTCTTGGTGTGATGGACAAGGACGGCGTTTGTTCAATTTAACCGATTGTAAAAATGGAGTAACAAGCTATTCCGGTAAGTGTTTGGAATTACAGGGGATGGGGCTTCCAACGGGATATTACACTTGGGTAGCAACACCTAAAAGTTCAACGCACGCGTATTTTATTTACCCAAACGGTAGTATTGGTAATGGTGAACGTTCCAATCTTTCCAATGGATATAATGATTTGGCATTATGTTATTAAAAAAAGGAGGCCGTAGCCTCCCTTATCTTTATTCTTCGTCCATATATTTACGGCCGGATTTCCAATAATCGTATCCGGTCATAACGGTCAAAATTGCGGCTCCCCATAGGGCTACCATGCCGAGAGTCCACAAAAATCCGCCCCAAAAACCGGTATATACATTAGCAACCATCAAAACCGGTAGGGCCACCATTTGGCAAGCAGTTTTCCATTTGGCCAATCTGGTAACCGGACAGCCGACATTGATTTCTGCCAAAAATTCGCGTAAGCCTGAAACCAAAATTTCACGGCATAAAATAACAACGGCCGGTACGATACCGAAATCACCTAAACGCCCGGAGTAGGCCAACATCAATAAAGTGGCACCGACCAATAATTTATCGGCAATTGGGTCTAAGACTCTGCCAAAGCGAGATAATTGGTTCAGGTGTCTTGCTAAATACCCATCCATATAATCGGTAATGCCGGCAATTGCGAACAATACAACACTGATCCAAGCCCAAAATGGTGAAGGAATTGCCAATGTTAATACGATAACCGGAATAGCCCAAATCCGAATCATTGTCAGCAAATTCGGAATATTTACTTTTTTAACAGCCGCTGGTGCTTTTTTGACAACGCTTGGTGCCTTTTTAACGACTTCCTTTGTTTTTGTGGCAGCTGTTTTTAAAGCCTTTTTGGCTGTTTCCTTGTTGATTTTTTTGAATTTTTTTGTCTTTTTTACCATTTTGTTATCCCTTTTGTTATAATTCTATAATATTCTTATACACCTAACCATGATAAAATGTATAGATTTTTTTTGCAATTTTTTCATTTATTCCCGGAACACGCATTAACTGAGCAATAGACGCCCCTGCAATTTCACGTACCGACCCAAAATGTGTCATTAAATCCTTTTTGCGTTTGTCTCCGATACCTTCAATTTCCGTTAAAGTTTCGTGGAACATATTTTTTGCCCGTTTTTGTCTGTGAGAACCGATAGCAAACCGATGGGCTTCATCTCTGAGGCGTTGTATCAAATGTTGTAGGTTGCCCTTTTCATCTAAATGAATTGGATTGGTCGGTTGAGTGGATAAAAACAGTGTTTCTTTTCCGGCATTACGTTTTTCCCCTTTGGCAACAGCCATTAAGGAAATGGTTGTTATATTAAATTGTTTGAAAATATCCATAACGGCAGATAGTTGTCCTTTTCCGCCGTCAATGAGCATGGCGTCCGGTAAATCGTTTTCTTTTAATCCTCGGGTTAAACGACGGTGTAAAACTTCTTTCATCATACCGAAATCATCATTTGTTTTGGCAATACTGCCATCAATATTAAATCGGCGATATCCTTTTTTTTGAAAACCCGATTCGTTTGCCGCCACCATAGCACCAACGGCTGAGGTACCTTGAATATGACTGTTATCATAAATTTCCACTTTGTTCAAAGTTGTGCGTCCTAATAATGAGGCTAACTCCATCCACGTATCATGAGATATTTTTTCGGATTGAATTTGTTGATTATAGGTCGTTTGAGCATTTTGCAACGCTTGGCTCATTAATTTTTTGCGTGTTTCTTTAAATGGTGGAACAGCGATTTTGACGGATTTTTCATGTTTTTGAGATAACACTTTATCAATGCCGTTTTCCGTTTTATGCGATACTAAAATATTTTTGGCTGGTGGTAATGTATCATAAAATTGCAATAAGAAAGCCGATAAAATATCACTTTCTGTTTTATCTTCCACATGAGGCAACATATAGAATGTATTCCCACTGGTTTTTCCACCACGATAGAAAAATAATTGTACGCAAGCCATATCATTTTGTTTGAAAACGGCAACAATATCAGTTTCGCCGATATCGGCCGATGCGTCAGTAGATTGAATTTGATTTAAAAATTGAATTTTATCCCGAACGATGGCGGCTTCCTCATATCGTTGTTCGGCTGATAATGTTTGCATTTGGCGAACTAAATCATCTTGTAAGGCGATTCGTTCGCCCCGTAAAAAAGCACGTGCCTGACGAACTCGGTCCAAATAGTCATCATGCGAAATACAATTGCAACACGGCCCCGAACACCGGCCGATTTGATAGAGCAAGCACGGACGGGTTCTATGATTAAAATAGGTATCGGCACAGGTTCTGAGACCAAAAACTTTTTGAATTTCGGTGATTGTTTTATTGACGGCTAATCCGGAGGGGAAGGGGCCAAAATAATCTCCTTTCAGGTTTTTGGCGCCACGATATTTTTGTAATCTAGGTGTTTCACCGGCTGTAATCAAAATAAATGGGAAAGATTTATCATCCTTTAATAAGATATTATAATAGGGGCGAAACTGTTTTATCAAATCACTTTCCAATATTAACGCCTCTGTTTCACCAGGGGTTTCAATTGTAATAACGTCATGTATTTGTTCAACCATTTGCCGAATGCGAAGGCTTAAACTGTCTAATCGTGTATAATTTGTCAGACGTTTTTTTAAGTTTTTGGCTTTGCCGACATACATAACAGTTCCATTGACATCTATCATCCGATAGACGCCGGAGTGTTCAGAAATGGTTTTTAATCGTTCTTGTAAAATGTTAACGCCGATTTTTTGTGTATTTGACATAGGACTAGTGTATGCATAAAAGCGATAAAAATCAAGAACTCATTCAAATAAAGTGAGATTTATTTATTATTTATTAACTTTTAATGTGTTATGGTATTAAAAAAATGGAGAGAAATGATGCGTCTGAAACATTTTTTTATTGTGTTGATAATGATTGTGTGGTCAAGTGTTTCTATGGCCGCAACGGCAACGTTAATCGCTGATACAAAAAGCGGTTTTATTTTATCTTCTCGTAATCCGAACGCGAAAATTTTTCCGGCTTCTTTGACAAAAGTTATGACACTGTATATGGCTTTTGAGGCATTGGAGGAAGGGTTGTTGAAAATGGAGGATGAACTGCCGGTTTCTGTTAAAGCCTCTCGTCAACCGAAATCCAAAATGTATTTAAAGGCTGGTACCACCATTACAGTGGAAGATGCTATTATGGCCTTGATTATTAAATCGGCCAATGACGCAGCGGTTGTATTGGCAGAAGGATTAGCTCCCAGTGAGGAAGAATTTGCCGCAATGATGACGAAAACGGCACGAGAATTGGGGATGCACAATACCACTTTTAAAAATGCGTCCGGATTACATCATAAAGACCAAATTACAACGGCTAAAGATATGGCGATTATGACGATTGCACTCATTAATCATCATCCGAAATATTATAAATTATTCAGTAAAAAGTCTTTTAAGTTCAAATTTAACGGGAAAACCATTAACTCTCATAATGAAATTGTACGCAGTTATAAAGGAGGCGAAGGCTTAAAAACTGGTTTTATTTCGGCTGCCGGATATAATATTATTTCTACGGCCAAACGTGGGGATAATCGGTTGGTGAGTGTCGTGTTGGGGTATAACTCAACGAGAGCTCGGGATAAAAAAGCAGTTAGCTTGCTTAATAAAGGGTTTAAAATGATTATTAAGCAAAAATCTTTGGCCAGCAAATCGGGTAAAGAGCTGAAAAATAATCCGCTGAGTAAAAATGCGTTGGTCGCAAAGCCCAATAAGCAATCCTATTTGCCGATTATGGCCAAAAGTATTCAAGAAACAAAAAATATTGTCTTGGCTAGTGCTCAAACGCCGACAGATGATAGAGTACTTGGCGTTGCCTATTTAGATATTGAAGATTTTACAACCACCGGTCAAGGAGATGGGGCCAAAACATGGGCGATACAAGTGGGGGCTTTCCACTCTCAAAAATTGGCTTTGCGAGTGGCTAATGAAGCGGTGGCTTCGTTGCGGTTAAAGGATAAATCCGTCAAGACACCTCAAGCCGGCGAATGGTATCGGTCTCGTATTTTTGGATTTGAAAGTAAAAAAGAGGCCGATAATGCCTGTAAAAAGGCACGTTCTCAAAAAATGCAATGTATGTCTATTGCCCCGATATCTTAGGGTGTCTTTTTTATTGCATTTTAAACCTAAGAGGCGTATAATAACGACTATGGTAAAAAATACATTGACTTTTATGGCATTGATTTGTGGAGTTAGCACATCTGTATTAGCCGGATTTGATATGATTTCAACTAAAGATGGAACGTGTCAGTTTTTTTATCCGACCGATAAAAACACGCAAGGGTGGTATATTGAACCGTCTTCCGAAGAGATGTGTCAAAACGGCGTAATTAATAAACATGGTCAAATTACGATTTATAATGCTTTTGGCAGACCGATAGAACAAATTTATGGTTTTTTTAATGGGGGGTATTGGACGGGCAAAAAAGAATTGTCTGCCAATATCATTTCCGGATATGATGAAAATGCCATGACGTATAAGGTGTCCTTTGAATTGCCTTCTGAGACGGGATTTGATGTACGATATTTATCTCAAATGACGTCAAAAAAACAAAAAGATGGTAGCTTTGGCCCTTTTTCATTTTGTGATCCGTTTCGGATACTGATTCAAACGAGGGATTATGGATTATTCCAAGATAAAAGTTTAACAACCGAAATCATAGATAATGTTGCCAGATATGCAAAAATACTGTGTCCGGCTGAACAAAAAATTCAGTTGTTCGGTTCATCTGAAGAACGACCATCTCAAGATGACGTCTTTTTTTATGCCGATATTGATTTAAAGACAGCTCAGATTGATGTTAAGCGTAATGAAGCTCATATCTTTGCAAAGCGACAGGAAAATGTAGATGATACGATAGAAAATATAGCCGATTTACAGCAAAAAGCAAGTATTCAAACACCGGTAAATCCCGTTGAACGAGTGTCTGAAGATTTATTGCCTGATGGTATTCCGCTGGCTCAATCACAGACTGGTAATGAAACAAAAGAGGTGGTGCCTGTGGTTCAGATAATGGATAAAGTGCCTCACTTACTGACACTCAGCCGATTAACGGGTCAGCCTGTTCAAGGAACGGTTGTTGTGGATATTAAACGTGTCATGGGTAAAACAGCCGAGGTAATGGCGCCGTATCCTTTACAATTAACGGGAGAAAATCTTGTAAACGGATGGGCCATTGTTTCAGGAGATTTTTCACACGTATCCGGTCGCAAAGGAGCCGAGTTAACCGGAAAAGTTCAGGTTTCATCGGTTTTATCTTGTTCTGAGCCAAATTGCACGGATATAAAGTAGGGGGAATGATGAAACCGTTGGTTATTGGACTGGGTATCGCTGTATTAGGATTGAGCGTTTTTTATATGGGGAGAAAGGCTCATTTGGATGCTTTAATGCATCGGTATAACAACACGGTTGCTTTAAGTGAACAAGATTTATCGTATCGGTCTAAACAATTACCATTATTTGGTGGGGGTATTTTATTTTATCAAGTACGTTTTAAGGATATTCCGTTTGACCATTTAGTGGATAAAATGAGTTTAACCATAAATGGAACGGATGTTAAGGTATCTTTACAAGGTGTGCGGTTTCGCATAGAGGATGCTTTGCGTGCAAAAATGGATTTGGAACACTCTTTTAAAACGTATGTGCCGTATGAACATGTGTTTTTGCGACCATTGGAAACATTAGCTTTGGTCGGTGTAAATGAGGTTGTTTTAACGGCGTCTTTCAGCTTACAAAAGGATGGGTTATCTAGACATGTTGTAGGGCAAGTTTATGATAAAACAGTGGGTAAAGCAGAGTTTGATTTTTATATTCCGGTGGAAATGACTAAGTTGTCTCCGATGGAATTATCAAAAGCAACATTATTGGACGGCGTTTTTTCATTTGAGGGAACATCCGTTGCAAATGAGTATGTATCCTATGCAACGGCATTGGGTATAAAAGAACCCGCCAACTGGTTGACGGGTGTTTTGATTAAATAAAAACTCTTTATAAAAATAAAAATGTATTTAGTAAAAATAAACAACCACAACCGCATAACATAGCTAAAATGCAGGTGCAGTAATCAACAAGTACCCCTAAAAAGGTATTTTTAATGCTGTACATACCGGCTTTTTCAATAACAACCCAATATGTTAAACGGGTACCAAGTACAATTAATAATGCAATTAAATAAACTTGAATGCCAGTTAAAAAGGTTGCTAATGGTTTAACTTCTGTTTGCGTAGAAAATAACCATAATGCCATGACCAAGCCTAATAAAATAGAAAAGCGAAATGAAACTAAAGTTTTTAAATGTTGAAAGAAAGCCATGATTTTCTCCTATCTACGGCGTCTGCGAATAGTTGTACGAGTTTTAGTTACTTTTTGAGTTGTTGTAGACACAATATTTGTTGTGTTATTAATTGGGGCGGTGGGAGCCTTCAAATCTTCTTGTTGAACTGTAATCATTGCTTGACTGGCTTTGTTTCGTTCAGATAAAGACATATCTTCTTCCAATTGTTTTTTTGCTTTTTCAGCTTCCTTCATGCCAGCCGCAGCAGCCAATGTCAAATAGGCATGCGCTTTATATACATCACGGGTAATGCCTTCGCCATTTGCATAAATAGCACCTAATGCATATTGTGAAGGGGTATATCCTTTTGAGGCAGCATATGTATAAAATTTAATGGCATCATTCATGTTTTGTTTGACATGAATGCCGTTTTGGAACATATGACCTAAAATATGATACGAACCAACATCGTCATTCTTTGCTGCGATGGTGTAATACTCAAAAGCCTTTTGAGGATTTTGGACGGTTGTGTCATTTAAATAGATGTCTCCTAAATACTTGGCGACAACCGGTTTATCTGAGGTAGATACTTTGGATAACAGTTCAACCGCTTTGTTGACATCTTTTTGGACGCCATCACCGGTATAATACATAACCCCTAAGTTTAATAAAGCGTCACCATTTCCTTTGGCAGCGGCTTTTTCATAAAATTCCAAAGATTTTTTCTTGTTTTTCTTAACGCCGATACCTTCAGCATATAAATATCCTAACATTGCTTGTGCCATATCGGAGTCTTGGTCTGAGGCTTTATTAAAGTATTCAATGGCTTTTTTTTCATTTTTAATTGTGCCCAGCCCATTCAGCGTTAAATACCCCATGTAATATTGAGCTCGAATATCTTCTTCGGCTAGGGGTTTAAATTCATTGTAGGCAATAACCCAGCGTTGTTCTTTGAAGGCCTTTTCTCCATCATTGAAATTTGCCAAAACAACGCCTGAATAACACGTCATTAATAAAAATAATAATACTTTCTTCATGTTGCCTCCAAATCTTGCCTATTCTTTTATTATACCATATTTTTACAAAAAGCAAAAGGTTTTTCAATTTTTTTTCACATATTTAATTGTTGCTTTTTATTGTTTTTTATGTCAAGGTGTATATTATACAAAAATAGGA
>JAFXFY010000081.1 GCA_017513365.1 Alphaproteobacteria bacterium
AAGATTTTTTTGGAGACTTTATTTTACACAAACCAGTTGTGGATATCTTTAAAAACGATATTTTTTCCAATGCCTTAAATCAAATTGTTTCACATGAAACACAAACACAGTGGTTTGAATTTGATTATCAAGATGACACGCCTTATACATTTGCCACCCGCATAGAACGCCTCCCTTCTGTTGCCAAAAATAATGCTATCGCCGTTATTGTGATGCACGATATAACCGCCTTTAAATTATTCAAACAACAACAATCCGACTTTTTTGCCAATGCCTCGCATGAACTCAAAACACCTCTATCTATTTTGTCCGGCCTCATTGAAACATTACAAGGCCCGGCAAAAGATGATGAAATGGCTCGTGAAAAATTTCTTAAAATGATGGCGGAACAAACAGACCGAATGACAAATCTTGTACAAGATTTACTCAGCTTATCCCGTTTACAAATGATGGATAAAACGAAGCAAAATGATATTATTTTAATACCAGATTTGCTAAAAGGTGTCGTGGAAGGCCTAACCATTCGGGCAGATACCCACAAAAAAACATTAAAATTAAAATTATTACATGACTTACCCCGTGTAATTGGTAATCGGGCCGAACTGCATCAAGCCGTTCAAAACCTAATAGACAATGCCATTAAATATGGGGAAGATAACTCTGTCATTACAATCAAAGCCGGCTTAAATAATGGCTTTCCAAAAAAATCAGAGCGTTATTTTGATGATATTCGGCAAGTCATCGCCATTTCGGTTCATAATACCGGTAATCCAATTTCTTCACAAAACAAACAACGGATTTTTGAACGTTTTTATCGGTTAGACACACTCAAATCTCACAGAACAGAAGGAACCGGTTTAGGGCTTGGCATTGTTCAACAAATCGTTCAAAAACACGATGGTTTTATTGATGTGGTCAGTTCTGCTTCCACAGGAACAACTTTTACAATTTATTTACCGGTGGATTTATAAAATTACCTCATTTTTGCGCCTTTAGTGGCAACATTGGTAATCATTAAAATGGTTCTGGCCACCATTAAATCGGCGGGATATCCCGTTGTTTTTGTTTGTTTTTCCGTTTCCGCCAATAAATTCAGCACCCGAACAACCCATTCTTTTTTCCAAATACTCAGTTGGCGTTTGACTTCGCTTTCTAATTTAAATTGCCCTGCCCTCAAAATACGTTTTGATGCAATCTCTATCGGCTCTCGATTATCTAGCGCATTGACAGCCAACAACAATTTATTGAAATAATTAATCAGTACCCGCACAATTCCAACCGAGGTTTCACCACTTGCCAATAACAAAGTTAATGCCTCATCGGCCTCTTTTTGCCGTCCGCCGGCAATAGCCATGCACAACACATCAAACGATGTTGCTTGCGTACAAGTAATAATCTCACGCACATCATTTTCTTCAATTTGTTTGCGATCCCCGACATAAGTGATTAATTTTTCCAATTCTCGTTTTGTAGCTACCCGATTTTCGGTTAGCCGTTCCTTTAACAAATTGACTGCACCAGCAGAGGCCCGATATCCGTTTTCACTTAAAAATGTAGTAATTCCGGCAATAATATCTTTTTCTTCATCGGCATAACACGCAATTGTTAAACACTTCGGATGATTTTCAGAAGCCACTCTCAAAGCACTGTTTTTGGGCAAATTATCGGCTGTCATTAAAATAAAAGCATCTGTTTTGACTTGCTCAAAAACTTCTTCGGGTACAAATGAACAAGTATTATCGGCCTCTTTAATCCATATCAGTTTACGCCCC
>JAFXFY010000082.1 GCA_017513365.1 Alphaproteobacteria bacterium
AAGTCATTTTCAAATAAGGTCATTATCGTGATAACGGCTCTCTAAACAGAGGGCCGTTTTTTTCATATTAAATTCACAAAAATCTGATTTTACCCCTTGACCGAATCTGAAAAACTTTTTATAACTTATCTTATAAAGATAAAAAGAGAGGGTGTATGACACAAAATAGTGGTATTATTGCAGCCGTTTCCGGCAGTGTGGTTGAAGTAAAATTCAAAAAACTGCCAATGATGTTTGCGAAATTGTTAACGGGCGAAAATAATCAGTTAGTTTTAGAAGTCCAAGGGTATATGAATGAAAATACCGTACGGGCTTTGGCAATGGGTTCAACCCAAGGATTAGCTCGTGGTATGATGGTTATTGATACCGGACGGCAAATTGAAGTACCTGTTGGAGAGGCGACTTTGGGCCGTATGTTTAATGTGCTGGGTGATACCATTGACGGAAAACGCAAAATAAAAACCACCAAAACCCGCCCTATTCATGCAGCTCCTGTTAAGATTGCCGATATGGAAGTATCTTCCGAAATTTTCATTACCGGCATTAAGGCTATTGACTTGTTAGCCCCCATGGAACGAGGTGGAAAAGCCGGCTTATTTGGTGGTGCCGGTGTGGGTAAAACCGTTTTAATTACCGAAATGATTAACAACATGGTTGGTCGGTATGAAGGGGTCAGCTTATTTGCTGGTATCGGAGAACGCTCTCGTGAAGGGGAACAACTGTACCGTGAAATGGAAGAAGCCGGTGTTTTAAATAAAACCGTTATGATTTTCGGACAAATGAATGAAGCGCCTGGTGTCCGTTTTAGAGTGGCCTTGTCAGCTTTGACTATGGCCGAATATTTTAGAGATGAAAAAAAACAAGATGTCTTATTGTTAATTGATAATATCTTCCGTTTTATTCAAGCCGGTTCGGAAGTATCCGTATCTTTAGGACAAATTCCATCACGTGTCGGATATCAACCCTCACTTGGAACAGATATTGCTGATTTACAAGAACGCATTGCCTCCAGCAAAGATGCAGCCATTACTTCGGTTCAAGCCGTTTACGTGCCAGCAGATGACTTTACGGACCCATCTGCCACGCATACATTTGCCCACTTATCTTCAACGATTGTGTTATCCCGAGGACGTGCCGCTCAAGGTTTATACCCTGCCCTTGATCCATTATCATCCAGTTCAAATATGCTGACACCACTGATTGTCGGTGAACGGCATTACAAAGTAGCCACTGCCGTTCGCAAAACATTGGCTCAATATGAAGACTTAAAAGACATTATTGCCATGCTCGGGTTCGATGAATTGCCGGAACACGATCAACAAACCGTTTTAACGGCCAGAAAGTTGGAACGCTTTTTAACCCAACCGTTCTTTACAACCGGTCAATTTACGGGAATGGAGGGAAAATCCGTCAGTTTAGAAGACACTATTTCGGGATGTGAACGCATTTTAGCAGGTGAATTTAACGGGCTTAATGAAAACAGTTTTTACATGATTGGCACGGTTGACGAAGCGTTAGAAAAGGCAAAAAAGGCAGCTTAATATGATGCAATTTAAAGTTCATACACCCATTGGTACCATTTTAGATTTACCCGTCAAAAAGGTGGATTTAGAGGGGTTGGATGGTTTTTGGACTTTATTACCCAAACATGCCGATTTCATCAATACGTTAACATCGGGTATTATAACATATACAACCGAAGATAATAAAACACTCTATATTGCCTGCAACAAAGGCGTTGTGGTCAAAAAAAATCAAGAGGTTCGTATTTCTACGCCGTTGGCTATTTTAGATGATAATTTAGAAAATTTGACTCGTACCATTGAAACTGATTTTAAACAAATGGAAGAAGAACGCAAAGAAGTAAATACGACAATGGCTCGTTTAGAAATTGGCTTAATTAAGGGAATGAAGACATTGAAGACCGAAGGAGGCTTTGGTGGAGGATTATAAATATACAAACACCATTCAAAAAACGGCAAATACCTTAATTAAAAAGGCTGAAGCCAGAAAACAACGTCCACAACAACGGTTGTTTATAAATGCCGCTATTTTAGGGACATATGGTTGGCATATTTGTACACCTGTTATTTTAGGGCTTGTTATCGGTCATATCATGGATAAATATGTGCCTTTACCTCCTATGTCTTGGACCTTTAACTGTGTGTTGATTGGCTTTATTTTGGGAATTTATAACGCCAACAAATGGGCTAATCAAACTGGCCATAAAGAAACTGTTCAAGCCAGACAAAAACAAATTCAAAAACTAAATAAAGGAGAAAAAAATGTTAGATATTAACTCCTTAACGTATATTCAAATTTTAACGGCTCTTGCAACCGGTATCATTATCGGATGTATCTATCTGTTTTTATTATGGCAAACATTATTGAAATTACCGGCGGTAAAACATAAGGGAAACTTTTTATTTATATCGGCCGTTGTTCGGTTGGCTTTATTAATTTTTACGGCCGTTTATTTTTCATTTAATAACGGTGCCAGATTTTTATTGATTTTCATCGGTTTTATTTTGTGCCGTATCATCACGATGAAGCACGTAAAGAATGCCATTCGTAAAGAATACGACCAACGTCAAAAGGAAAAAACAAATGCTTGAAGATTTAGATGCTTTAATTATGTTTTCTATTTTTGATATCCCAATTTGTGCAACCTTATTTTACACTTGGGTGGTTATGGGCGTATTGGTATTTTTATCATGGCTGGCAACCCGTAACTTAAAAACAACAATTGAGGTCAGTAAATTTCAAACGGCTATGGAAATGATTGTTATGGCTATTCGGGGACAAATTAAAGATGCCGCCAATGATAATCCGATGAAATATTTACCAATTATGGGAACATTCTTTCTGTTTATTGCTATGAGTAATCTACTCACCATCATTCCATGGTTTAAAGCACCAACGGCATCTTTATCCACGACGGGAGCTTTTTCATTATGTGTGTTTTTTGCTGTACCGTATTACGGTATTAAAAATGTTGGCATTAAAAAATATTTAAAAAAATATATTGATCCGGTTCCCATTATGTTGCCAATGAATATTTTAAGCGATTTCACATCCGTTTTTTCATTAGCCTTTCGTTTATACGGCAATGTATTAAGCGGTGCAATTATCGGTTCAGTTTTAATTATGTTGGTACCATTTTTATTGCCCTTACCAATGCAAATCCTCGGGCTATTAACAGGAACTATTCAAGCGTATATCTTCGCCCTACTGTCTATTGTTTATGTATCATCAGTCGGGACAGAAGAACAATATCAAGATTATTTGAAAGATTATTAATTTAAAGAAAGGAGAAAAATTATGGATGCAGTTACATTAATCGGAGCCATGTCAGCTTTGGCAGCAGGTCTTTGTATTTCTATCGGCGGTGTTGGTCCGGCTATCGGTGAAGGAAATGCCGCCGCCAGTGCATTGCGAGCCATCGCACAACAACCGGACGAAGCACCAACCATCACCAGAACGTTATTTGTGGCAATGGCTATGGTGGAATCAACGGCTATTTATGCATTTGTTATTACTGTATTATTATTATACTTTAATCCGTTTTGGAACTATGCTGTAGAAATGGCCGCTAAATAATAAGGGGAAAGCGTATGGGTATCAACTGGGTCGTCTTTTTTGCCCAAATCGTTAATTTATTCGTATTAGTATGGTTATTGAAAAAATTCTTATACCGACCAATTATTAATGCCGTTGAAAAACGTCAAGCCGAAATTATCGGTAAGGTAAATAAGGCTAAAGAAGAATATGCTTTAGCCGAAAAAGACCATAAAGAATTGGCAAAAAAGCTGAAAAATTTTGAAGCAACTAAAAAGAAAGAATTTGATAAAGCGGCTAAAGAAATTGAAGAGTTTAAAACACATCAAATGACTTTAATTAAAGAGGAAGCGCATAAATTACGTCAAAAAATGCAAGAGGATTTAAATCGTCAAGCAGACTCTTTACATACCCAAATCCGAGAAACATTAGCTGATAATTTCGTGGTTCTAGCTAAAAAAATGATGCATGAATTATCATCCGAATCCGCCTTTTGTGGAAGTTTATCCTTGTTTCAAAAACGATTAACGACTTTATCAAAAACGGATATTAATAAGATAAAAAAATCATATGAAAAACAAAATATTGTTTCAATTTCTTCATCTGAAACTTTATCTAAAAAAATGCAAGAAGAATTGGCCAAATTTTTATCTAAAACATTTGACTGGCCTTTACCGTTAAAAATGTGTTTTGAAACGGATAAAAATCTTATCTTGGGATTTGAAATGACAATCGGCGACCAAAGTGTAGAATGGAATTTGAAATCATATTTAGACGAATATCAGACAAAATTAAATACCTCATTGTCTCAAATGATTGTAAAGGAATAAGCTATGTTGAAAAAAGAGCTGACACAAGTGGACAAGATTATTGAAGATATTACCGATACGATTGAACTGACATTAAAAATTTCAGAGGTCAGTGAGATTTATTCTATTACCTCAGGAACTGCCGAAGTTTTAGGGTTAAAAGATGTTCAGATGAACGAATTATTATCCTTCAAAAACGGTGTTATGGGTATGGTTCACACGCTGCACGAAGATCGGGTCGGGGTTGTCTTTTTAAGCAATCCGGATGGGTTAAAAGCCGGTGATAAGGCTAAGCGGACTCATCGTGTGTTAGACGTACCAGTCGGCGAAAATTTATTGGGTAGAGTTATTAACCCACTGGGTGAACCATTAGATGATAAAGGTCCAATTACAACAAAGAAAACCAGACCGATTGAGGTAGAGGCCGCTCCGATTATGCATCGTGCCGGTGTTGATACTCCCTTACAAACAGGGATTAAAGCCATTGATTCATTCACCCCGATTGGACGAGGACAGCGCGAACTGATTTTAGGGGATCGTCAAACCGGAAAAACAGCCATTGCAATTGATACCATTATTAATCAAAAAAACACAGACGTCATTTGTATTTACTGCGCCATCGGGCAACGCAATGCGGGTACGGCTCGTGTCATTGCTGATTTAGAAAAACACGGCGTTTTAGATAAAACAATTGTTGTTGTGGCTTCGGGTGAAGATGAAGCTGGCATGCAATACATTGCCCCATATGCTGCTACATCTATTGGGGAATATTTCATGGAAAAAGGCCAAGATGTTTTAATCATATATGATGATTTAACGGCCCATGCCAGAGCCTATCGTCAAATGTCATTACTCTTGAGAATTCCACCGGGACGTGAAGCATTTCCGGGCGACATTTTCTATATTCACTCTCGTTTGTTGGAACGTTCCACACACTTACGGAAAGAATATGGTGGTGGTTCTTTAACATCCTTGCCTATCGTTTCAACGGAAGCCGGCAATATTTCTGCCTATATCCCGACGAATATTATTTCCATTACGGATGGGCAAATTTACTTATCTACCTCTTTATTCCAAAAAGGTATATTGCCCGCCATTGATACGGGACGTTCTGTTTCTCGTGTTGGTGGTGATGCCCAATTACCGGCCTATCGGTCTTTGGTGGGACCATTAAAATTGTTCTATTCGCAATTTGAAGAATTGGAATCTTTTGCCAAATTCGGCACCCAATTGGATAAAGAAACCGAAAAACAACTCAAACGAGGCCGAGCTATCCGTGCCGTTATGGGACAAATGCAATATCGGTTAATGTCCGCCGAAACACAAATTGCCGTCTTTATGGCAACAAATGCCGGCTTATTGGATAATGTATCCGAAGATAAAATTTTATCCACTCAAGAGGTAATAGATATAACCTTGCACCGACATTTTGAAACTGTGGTTGATGCCATTGTCAATAAGCGTGAAAAAATTGATACAAAAACTCAAGAAAAAATGCTCAGAGCCTTTAAAACTGCCTTAGAACAAGAAGGAATTATTGTAGAACAATGACTTTAGAAGCTCTTAACAAACGCATAAAAACAACCACTGATCTGAGAGATATTGTCAGCACAATGAAGATTTTATCTTCCGTCAGTATCGGCCCCTATGAAAAAGCGTTAGAATCGTTAACCGAATATGGTAAAACGGTGCGTGATGCTTTTTGGGGATTTATGTTGGGCTCTGATTTAACCTTACCAAACGTAAGAAAAGAAAAAGATACACATTATTTAGCCATTTTAATTGGAACAGATAATGGATTGGTCGGCAAATTTAATCGGGATGTTTTAACATTTTCCCAAAATTATTTTAAAGAAAAGCAAATTGATTTATCGCATGTCAGTTATTTATGTATCGGCAAACGATTAGGTGCTATGACAGAAGGTGTCGTCGGTTCCAAATTACATGGTACATATGCTATATCTAACTCATTAAAAGAAATCGCCAGTATTGCTGTCGCCGTATTAATTAAAATCAATGAAATCATCTCAAAAACAGCAACAACCAAAGTACTTGTCTTTCATAATCAAAAAGTAAGTGGCACAGCTCAGGCGCCTAAAGTATCTCAATTAATGCCCCTGCCCTATGATGAACTGATGCAATTAAAAAAAGATAAGTGGGATGGTAAAGCATTACCCATTTTACCGGAAGATACCCAAGGGTTGCTTGTGGGATTAATGCACGAATATTTAACCGTTATTTTAACGGGGGGACTAACTGCCTCTTTGGCGGCCGAACATTATGCCCGAATGGTTAATATGCAACAAGCCGAAAAAAATATTGATAAGTCTTTAGAAGATATGAACTTAGCCTATCAACAAGCCCGCCAAACACAGATTACGGATGAATTAATTGATATTGTATCGGGGGCAGAAGCAATGAAGCCAAAGAAAAAACAAGACAATTTTATGACAAATGCAGTATAGGCTTGACAAATTCAAAAAAAAAAGATAAAAAAGTATAAATCATAACAAAGAAAGGATAAAAACTATGATTAAATCAGAACTTATTTCAAAAATTGCAGAACAAAACAAACTCAGCAAAAATGATGCTGAACGTGTTATTTCTACATTTTTTAATGAAATCACAAAAGCTTTAAGCGAAGGTAATCGTGTTGAATTACGTGGCTTTGGTGTTTTATCCGTCCGCACACGTAAACCTCGTTTAGCCAGAAACCCGAAAACAGGGGCTAAAGTTGAAGTGGCCGAAAAACGTGTACCATTTTTTAAAGCCGGTAAAAATATTAATGCCGCTTTAAATAAAACAAAAAAATAAGGATAATTTATGAATTGGATTACCAGATTAACCCGACCGACAGTTAAAAAATTAGCTGTTCAAAAGGATATCCCCGATTATTTTTGGGATAAGTGTGCCGGCTGTGGTGAAATGTTATTCCATTCTGAAATTAACAAAGAAAACTTTGTGTGTCCGCATTGTGGATACCATTTTGCCTTACCGGTTCAAAAACGATTGGAAATGTTATTTGATAATGGGGAATACACCCCTATTCAATTACCAAAGGTAAAAGAAGATCCGTTAAACTTTGCGGACACAAAAAAATACACAGACCGTTTAAAAGACTATCGTAAAAAAACAAAATCCGAAGATGCCATTATTGTGGCTCATGGTAAAATCGGTGGATTTAATGCCGTTGTCGGCGTGTTTGATTTTGGGTTTATGGGTGGTTCCATGGGAACGGCTGTTGGGGAAGCCATTATTAAGGCATCACAATTGGCTATTTTACAAGAAGCCGGCTTAATTTTACTACCGGCCAGTGGCGGAGCCCGTATGCAAGAGGGAATTTTGTCCTTAATGCAAATGGCCAGAACAACTGTTGCCGTCAAAAAATTAAAAGAACGCAAATTACCCTTTATTAATATCTTTACTAATCCGACTATGGGTGGTGTAACGGCGTCCTTTGCCATGCTTGGTGATATTGCTTTTGCCGAACCGGGAGCCTCTATTGGTTTTGCGGGACTTAGAGTGATTGAGCAAATTACAATGTCTAAATTGCCCTCTAATTTCCAAAAGGCCGACTATTTACTGGACCATGGCATGATTGATCAAGTGATCCCTCGTAAGCAATTAAAGGCCGAAATCATTAAAGTCTTTAAATTATTACATCCTGCCCGTTAATCTCTTGCATAAATCAAATAATGTTCTATATATTCTTCAAAGGGGGAATATATATGCAGTCTATTTTATTTTTTGATACCGATAATTTATTACGTGATTTTTCCAAAAATAAAACACTTGATAATCATCAAGCAATTTTTTTTGATACCGACATTAACTCGGTTTCGGATACCGAAATTGCTCCCTATTTAGACAGCGAAATCATTTCCGTTTTTACGCATTCCAATATCATATCCAATGCACAGCTGGATAAATTTAAAAATCTTAAGCTCATTACCACCCGCTCAACCGGATTTAACCATATTGATTTAGAGTATTGCAAAACCAGAGGTATCACCGTATGCAATGTCCCCAAATATGGCGAAACGACCGTAGCTGAATTTGCATTTGGATTATTGCTAGCTTTGGCCAGAAAAATTATCCAAGGCCGAAACGGTATGGCCCACAATCATGTGGAAATTTCAAACTATATGGGATTTGATTTGTTTGGCAAAACAATTGGTATTATCGGGACAGGCTCAATCGGACGTCATATGATAGGGTTAGCCCAAGGTTTTGGCATGAAAGTCATTGCCTATGACCCCTACCCGACCGAAGCTTTGAAAAAGTTGTATGTACCATCACTTCAAGATATTTTTAAACAAGCCGATATCATTTCGTTGCACGTTCCCTCCACACCTCAAAACCATCATATGCTGGATGAAACGGCATTTAGTATGATGAAACAAGGCGTTATTATTATCAACACCGCACGAGGTGATTTAATTGATACGCAAGCCCTGTATTGTGCTATTCGCTCCGGCATTGTCGGCGGAGCAGGATTAGATGTTTTGGAAAATGAAGATTTTTTAATTCATGATGATGTCCTGACGTGTCTCAGAGCAACGGATAGAGATATGCTGTTAGATTTGGCCATGAATTTAAAATTATTGCAATTTCGCAACGTCATAGCCACGCCTCATATTGCGTTTAATTCAGTGGATGC
>JAFXFY010000083.1 GCA_017513365.1 Alphaproteobacteria bacterium
CCCGAGTGGACACCATCGGAAATGAGTGCAGATGAGTTGCCGAAAATTCCTGCAATCAATTTAAAAACAGTCAGTCCCAGATTAGTTGCCACATTTATTCCTGCAATACGCAGGCCTAAATCCTCTAAAATTTTTTGTGCAATATGTGGATAGCAAATGAGATAAGATATCATCATACGGGCCTCTAAGGTTCCGGGAGCAGGGGCAATGACAGGCGTTAAATTTTGATAGGTACGGCGTTGTGACGTTTTATTTTTTTCCAATTGCCATAATTGTTTTTTTAATTCCTTAATATAATATCCACGTACGATTTCATCTTGAATTTGATTAGCTGTATCCAGCGCATCCTGTTTTAATTTTGCCATCCGTTCCGGTGTATCGTAAACACGTCCTTCTATCAGTGAGTGCCACAGGGCAAAAGTGAGTGGTTTTGCCATTCCTAACAATTTTTCAAAAGCTTCCGGTGATTTTTTGCGTATAACATCATCGGGATCCATCGTGTCTGGCAACCACACAAAACGCAAAGATTTTCCAGGGCGCAAGATTGGTAAAGCTCGGTTAACAGCACGGATAGCTGCCCGACGACCTGCATTATCGCCATCAAAACAAATAATTGGTTCATCACAAAATTGCCACAACAACTTGATTTGATTTTCCGTTAAGGCTGTTCCAAGCGGTGCAACGGCATTTGTAAATCCGGCACTGTGTAAAGCGATAACATCCATATATCCTTCAACTAAGACAGCACTATTTTTTTGACGCATTGTTTCTACGGCATTTGGTAGCGCATACAGTTGTTCGCCCTTATGAAACAAAGTGGTTTCCGGAGAGTTCAAGTATTTTGGTTCCCCTTTACCCATAATTCGACCGCCAAAACCAATCACACGCTTGCGTCTGTCTAAAATGGGAAACATTACTCGGTCGTAAAAGTAATCATAAAAGGTACCATCTTGACGTCGTCCGACCAATCCCAACGACACACAGTCGGCCATATTGTATCCTTTAGATCGTAAATGAGCCGCTAATTGAGAGCCATGCGGTGCATACCCTAACCGAAATTGTTTGGCAATGTTGCCGGAAATACCTCGTCCAATGAGATAATTTCGTGCTTGTCCGCCGGCTAAACCAAATAAATTTTCTTGAAAAAAGCGACATGCTTCTTCCATGATGGCACTTAAGCCGGCATATTTTTTGTCAAAAGCCTCTTGTTTAGGGGAGTTTTTGGGCATGGGAATACCGGCTAAATTGGCTAAATATTCAACTGCTTCACGAAATGGCATTTTTTCGGTATCCATGACAAATTTTATCATATCCCCATGAGCTCCACACCCAAAGCAATGATAAAAGCCTTTGTCTTCATTTACGGTAAATGAAGGTGTCTTTTCGTTGTGGAATGGACATAGCCCCGAATGTTCACGTCCTTTAGAGGTTAATTTAACTCGTTTGCCGACGATATCAGCCAACGACAGACGCATACGTAATTCTTCAACAAAACGGGGCGTAATAGAACTCATTAACCGGCCAAAGCCTCTTTAATTAAGTTGGAGGCCATACCAAAGTCCATTTGTCCGGCGTATTTTCCACGCAAAGCGCCCATCACTTTGCCCATATCTTTAATAGAAGCCGCTCCCGTTTGTTCAATCACCTCTTTAATGGCATTGCGAACTTCATCTTCGCTCATTTGTTTAGGTAAAAAGGCTTGGATGATATCAATTTCTGCTTGTTCAGCTGCAGCTAAATCTTCACGACCGCCTTTTTTATACATATCAATACTTTCACGGCGTTGTTTAATCATGGATTGCATCAAACTCAAAATGGCGCCATCATCAATACCATCTGTTTTACCACTGGGGCGAGCTTCAATATCTTTTTGTTTAATGGCGGCGTTGATTAGACGGATGGTGGCTGTTTTTTTGTCATCCTTAGATTTCATGGCTTCAACTAATTGTTTTTTTAAGTCTTCACGTATCATTTAAAACTCCTTTATTAAAATTACGATTCGCATTATAGTTTTTTTTATATAAAAATGAAAGAAAAATCTTGCACCAATGCGTTTTTTTCTTTATAACAGCTTATATCAAAGGATGAAATGATGACAGATATTTCTTTTTTATATGTAATGATATGTGGTTTTGTATCGGGATTATTTATACCGGCGGTTGCCAGTCGCTTTGGTAAGGTCTTGCCAGCAGACCCTGGATTAGTGCTGGCACATTTATGGCATAAACCGATACCTCCAAAAAGAAAAGAGGTAAGTCGTTATGTATTATGGCAGTATAAGTGGAAAAAACTTAAGTTATTTTCACTGTGCTGGGGATTGATAATGGCCTTATTGTTTGCGTGTGCCTATATTTATATCGGGCCAACATCAATAGGGTGGACCGCTGGATTTATTTTAATTATCGGTTTTTTGATTGCCGTTGATCAACAATATTTTTTATTACCCGATTTTTTTACGGTTCCGTTATTATTTTTGGGATTTGGGTTCGCCGTATCAACTGGATTAATATCTCCAGTCGATAGTTTTTATGGGGCTGTGTTCGGGTATCTTTTGTGTACATTATCCGTTTGGATGATGAATTTTATGTTTAAACGAGCGGAATTTGGAGCCGGTGATGTTAAAATGGTAACGGCCTTAGGGGCATGGCTTGGCTATACCAGTTTGAATATAACATTATTGTTATCTTTTATATTCTTTGCCGTTTGGGCAATTATTACGCGTCGCAGAAGTGGGGCATTTGGTCCGGCCTTAGGATTGGCGGCTGTTATTATGCTGTTTATCACTTATGTAAAATAATGCTGGACAAAGGATAAAAAAACGAGTACGATACCTGTTATTAATTATTTTTCATAAAGAAAAGGAAATAATATGCCACGTAAGAAAAAAGAAACTTTGGTTCATTTAGATTTGGAAACGTTATCTAAAGAAACGGGAACTAAGAAAACAAAGGTCAGTGAAACTGTTGATGCTTCATTAGGGGGAACGTTGCGTCAGGCTCGTGAAAAGAAAAAGCTGTCAATTGCTCAGGTGGCTAAAAAATTATGCATTAAAGAGATATACTTAGAGGCTTTGGAACAAGGGCATTATTATGTCTTTCCGGGGTTGGCGTATGGTATCGGTTTTTTAAGAACGTATGCGCAATTTTTGGGTTTAGATGCGAATGAAATGGTTGAAAAATTTCATGCGGAAACATCTTCCATTAAGGTTGAACCCATGGAAATGCCTATTCAACAAAATGTTAATTTAATGCCATCCGGTCGCACCATTTTTAAGGGCTTGATTGCTTTAATTATTTTGTATTTAATTTGGTATATTGGTATCAGTTTGACACAAGAAACACAATCCATCCCGGAAGAAACCGAAATGGTAATGACTGTGGAACAAGCTGAAGAGGCTGGTGTGGCAGAGATACTAACCGAAGGTGTTAATCAAGACCAAACGGCAGACATATCCGAAATGACTACCGCAACGAAAGAAACCGAACAACCCAATGAAAATAAGGATGACCAAGGTATTCAATCGGCTCCCATTGTTGCAGATGCTGTTACCAAAACAAATGAGCCTGTTCAGATGAAAAAATCAGGATTTGGCAGTAAATTATGGAGCAAATTAACTCCAGCTAAAGTTTATGGAGATAAAAAGGTTGGGGCTTTGTCGTTTGTAGCCACAGAAGAAGTGTGGGTTAAAGTGATGCAAGATGATAAAGTTATTTTAGAAGAAGTTTTATACAAAGGAGATCGGTATAATGTACCCGCCGATACAAATTATACGTTAACAACGGCCAATGCGGGCGCTTTAACTGTTTATGTGAATGGAAAGAAAAAGAAAACATTGGGAACCAAAGGCACTTTGGTTGAAGGGATTGTATTAAATTCTGAAAATTTTAATTAGCGGATAAACTGAATGTTATCAGACAGGGGATACTCTGTCTGATTTTATATATAAATAAGGAAAAATAAAAATGAAATTTGATCAAAAATTAGAAACTTTAATTGCCAGATCTGAGGAAATTACAGCCTTGTTATCTGAAAATCCGGACGGAGATACTTTTGTGAAATTGTCAAAAGAACTCAGTTCATTAGAACCGGTTGTTCAAGCAGGACTTAAATATAAAAAGATGTTGTCCGACTTACAAGAGTCTGAAGCGATGATGAATGATGCCGATATGGATGCAGAGATGAAAGAAATGGCTGCTGAGGAATATTATGCCTTAAAAGAACAATTGCCGGCATTGGAACGTGAAATTCAAATTTTGCTCTTGCCGAAAGATGAAGCCGATGAACGCAACGTGATTTTGGAGGTTCGGGCCGGTACTGGTGGAGAAGAGGCCGCCTTATTCGGAGCTGAATTATTCCGTATGTATGAACGCTATGCCGCTATTAAAGGATGGAAATTTGAAACATTGTCTTTGAATGACACGGGACTTGGCGGATATAAAGAAGCCGTCGCACAAATTTCCGGTAATGCCGTATTTGCCAAATTGAAATTTGAATCAGGGGCTCATCGAGTGCAACGGGTGCCGGAAACCGAATCGGGCGGACGGGTTCATACATCTGCCGCAACCGTAGCCGTTTTGCCGGAAGCAACCGAAGTTGACGTTCAAATTAATGAGGCTGATTTGGAAATCACGACGTGTCGTGCCTCGGGTGCTGGTGGTCAACACGTTAATAAAACTGATTCGGCTATTCGTATTGTGCATAAACCGACTGGTATTGCCGTTGAATGCCAAGAAGAACGCTCTCAGTTCAAAAATAAAGAAAAGGCGATGGCTCGTCTCAGAACGGCTCTGTATGATATGCAACGTCAAGCCCTAGATAAGGAACGTTCTGATAACCGTAAAAGTCAAGTCGGCAGTGGCGACCGCTCAGAGCGTATCAGAACGTATAACTTCCCGCAAGGGCGTGTAACGGATCACCGCATCAATAAAACATCTTACCAATTGGCTGAAGTAATGGATGGTAGTGGGTTAGATGAATTTATTGAGGCTTTGGTTTTGGAAGATCAAATGGCACGTTTGATGGAAAATGAATAATGACGGATTTTAGGACATTAACCGAACGTTTAAGACCTGTTTCGGATGCTCC
>JAFXFY010000084.1 GCA_017513365.1 Alphaproteobacteria bacterium
ATATGGCCTCTAAAGGTAATTTAATCGGGTCATTGGTGGGGGCAGGTGTTTTTTCGGCTTCTACCGTTTTGACCGGTGGTTTGGCTAATATTCCCTTGATGGCGGGTGTTATGGGGATTTCGGGATTGTATTCTTATTTTGTCAATAAACGTATGACAGATAAGAAAATTCGCTATAAAAACGAGATACGTAAAAATCAAGCAGTTTTTAATGAACATAACCGTGATATGTATGCCAATACGACCGAACGTGAAACAAATGATCCGGCCAAGAAAGAATATCACCGTTTAGATGAAAAATCTAATGCTTTACAAGGTAGTTTGAAGCGTTTTGTACGCATGTTAAGAAATTATTCTTTGGCAGAACTCGCCTTAAAAACAGCAATTGTGGGGACCTCGGTTGCTTTAGCCGCCGGAACGGGAGCTGCCAATATGTTGGTGTTGCCGATTGCGGCCTTAAGTTGTCAAGGAGCAGTAGGGCGAGTGGTGAATTCTGTCTTTTCACTCAAAGAGCATATTGGTACGTTTGCCCATGCCTATAACAGTTTTAAATCAAAGGTTAAAAATATCACATTTGGTAAGACAAAAGTGCCTCAGCGGGCAAATACCATAGAATTGGATTGTATTGCGGTTGCTCATCGGACGCAAGATGATATTACAACACATCGGGATACACCGCTTTTTACCAGTGATGAGAAATTAACCATTGGCAAAGGCATTACTGTTTTATCTGGGGCTAGCGGGGCCGGTAAAAGTTCATTAATTAATATGTTAATGCATTCAGATGATCCGGTGCAAGGGGCTATTCGTATCGGTTATACAGATGACCAAGGAACATTTGTTGGGAATGATTATAAAGAATTGGCTTTTGCTGAACCGGCCAGACATATTGCGATTTCTTTACAAGGGGCGATGCCAGCTAAAATGCTGGTTGATGAGTATATCAGATTGGCTAATCCGAATGCCGATGAGGCAAAAGTGCAAGAAGTTAAAGAGTTATTGGGGATTCGTGATGACGGTAATCCGGCCAGTATTTCGCCCAGTTTGGAAATTCGGGATAATAATTTATCCGGTGGACAACGCAATCGTTTGAATGTTGCTCAGGCCTTAATTAAAGATTCTCCGATTTTGATTTTGGATGAACCAACGGCCGGTGTTGATGCGGCGATGAGTCAAAATATTGTAGATTATATCAATAAAATCAAGGATGAAAAAACAGTTGTTTATATTACACACCATCCTGAGGAAATTCGCTCTTTAGAGGCAACTCAGGCTTTGGATTTGGATAAACAGCCAACCGAGGCAACGGCAAAGATGACACACTATGATTTAACGGATGAGTCCACTAAAGAAGGATATTTGGATTTGTTTACGAATCGTAAAGGCAGTAGTGAATGGTCCGAAAATCGTGTAGGTAAAACATTGCGTGAATTGAGTTATGTTTCTTATGCTTCATCTGAACGGTTGCCAAAAACACCTGATAATATAGAACGTCGTCAGCGGGTGGCAAAGCGGTTGATTGAGGCCAGACGTGAAGAGATGGCCCTCAGTGGTACGCATCAATTAGTGCGAGATACCTATCCGAAAAAGCCAATTTTTAAAAATACAGATAGCGGTCGTTAGGGAACTTAACAATAAAACCTATTTTTTTTGCTTGCAATTTAAAAAAACTGGTTGTATAACCGATTCATTATATATATAAGGATCGTTATATGACAAAGATTGTATTACATAAAGGTGATTTACCGCAAAATGTTGAATTTACCGGCTCTGTAGCGGTTGATACCGAAACAATGGGGCTGAATTTGCATCGTGATAGATTATGTTTGGTTCAGTTGGGAGATGGCAAGGGAACCGCTCATCTGGTACAAATTATTCCGGGGCAAGATTGTCCTAATCTCAAAAAATTACTGACGGATAAAAATGTATTGAAAATATTTCATTTTGCCCGTTTTGACGTTGCTAAAATTTATAATGATTTAGGTGTGATGGTTGAACCGGTTTATTGCACGAAAATTGCATCAAAATTGTGCCGGACGTGTGCTCCATATCATGGTCTTAAAAACTTGTGTTATGATTTGTTAGGTATTTCGGTATCCAAAGAACAACAATGTTCCGATTGGGGGGCCGAAAAACTGACAAAAGAGCAATGTCAATATGCCGCGAATGATGTGTTATATTTGCATGAATTAAAAGAAAAATTAGATGCTTTATTAAAACGGGAAGGGCGATACGACATTGCCATGGAATGCTTTGATTTTTTGTCCACTCGTGCAAAATTGGACTTGTTGGATTTTGAAGAACCCGATATTTTTTCTCACCATTAATGAAAGGATAAACTCATGACCCCTAATGATATTATTCAAACGGCAAAACGTGTTATTGATACGGAAATTCAAGGATTAAATTTGATGCGTGATGCGATGGGAGATGCTTTTGTGCAAGCGGTTGAAATGATGGAACCCGTTAAAGAAAATAAGGGCCGTATCATTATTTCTGGTATGGGGAAAAGCGGTCATATCGGTCAAAAAATTGCGGCGACATTGGCTTCTACCGGTACGCCGTCTTTCTTTGTGCATCCGTCCGAAGCCAGTCATGGTGATTTGGGAATGCTGACAAAAGAAGATTTGTTGATTACAATTTCTAATTCGGGTGAAAGCCGTGAAATGGGCGATATTATTTCCTATTCTCGCCGTCATAATATTCCGATGATTGCGATTACCAGTAAGGCTGAAAGTACAATGGCAAAAGCGGCGGATTTAGTCTTGTTAATTCCAAATGCTAAAACAGCACCGGAGGCTTGCCCACTTGGTTTAGCACCAACAACCTCAACGACATTGACATTGGCTATGGGGGATGCGTTGGCTGTTGCTCTTATTGAAAAACGTGGCTTTACGATGCAAGATTTTAAAGATAGACATCCGGGTGGAAAACTGGGTAATGTCTTGTTAAAAGTGGAAGATATTATGGCCAAGGGGGCTGAATTACCTTTAATCGGACCGGATGAATTGATGGCCGATGCTTTGGTTGTTATGACGGAAAAAAGTTTGGGCTGTTTAGGGGTTGTCTCTGATGAAGGCGAGTTGCTTGGTATTATTACCGATGGGGACTTGCGTCGTCATATGGCGGCCGATTTAATTGTTCGCCGGACAGGTGATGTTATGACGCAAAAGCCTAAAACGTTGATTGGTTCCATGTTGGGTGTTGAAGCTGTGGCCTATATGAACGATAACAAAATCACAAATATCTTTGTGGTGGATGGGGAAAATCGTCCGGTTGGGTTATTGCATATTCACCACTTACTGAAAGCGGGAGTGGCCTAGTCGTATATGTTTACTCGCCGGTTATTAAAGATAAAAATCCATTCCAGACGCGTTTTTATATTTAAACGCTCTTTGCCGATTTTTGCTTTCTTGCTGGCTGGAGTTATGATTGTGTGGCCTCAGTTAACTGAACAAAAAGATAAATTTACTGCTCGTCAAATTCCGGAAGGGAAAATTGAAAAGGCCAGTGTAGACATGACGGCTGTCCGATTTTTTTCAAAGGATGATAAAGACCGGCCCTTGACATTGGTGGCTCAATCGGTTTTAGAAACAAATCCTGAGAAAAAAATCATTACCTTGAATGAACCTAAGGCCGAATACGTTATGGAAAACAAAACGGTTTTGATGTCTTCCAGTGCTTATGGATTGGCTTTTCAAAAAGAAGAATATCTGTATTTTGAAGACGAAGTGGATACCAAAACAAATGACGGATGGACGGCAAAATCAAGTAAAGTGATTTATGATTATCAAAAGGGCGTTTTGGAAAGTGAGGCTCCAGTTTATATTACTGGTCCCGATGGAACGTTGACGGCCGATAAAGGGTTTTATATGATAAACAAAGGACAAAATATGACATTTAACGGTCATATTGATGTTCTGATTACGTCGGTATCAGACAAGGTTCATTTAACGGCCGAACGGGAACTGATAATCGATCAGGGACAAAGAACGATTACGGCTCTTCAAGATGTCGTTGTTATTCAAGATGGATATAAAATTACGGCCGATAAGATGGTTTTATATTACTTGCCAAAAGGTAAAGGAAAAGAGAGAATAGAAAAAATCATTGCCACAGGCCATGTTGTGGCAGATAATAAAACTCAAAAAATATCCGGAAATAAAGGGATTTACAATCCGCATACGAGTATCATTGAGATGACGGATAATGTTGTATTGACACAAGGCCAAAATAAAGCCTATGGCAGTACGGCAACACTCAATTTATTAACGGGTGTCAGCTCTTTGACAGCGAAAGAAAATAATAAACCGGCCCGTATTAAGGGGCAACTCATTCCATCAGATTTACAATAAAAGAGGGGATATATGACAACATCAAGAGAAGGCTTAGTTGTTGAAAATTTAAGTAAAAGTTATAAAAAACGTGTTGTGTTAAAGGATGTTTCCATGCACGTTAAAAAAGGCGAAGCCGTGGGACTCTTAGGGCCGAATGGTGCCGGTAAAACAACATCTTTTTATTGCGTGACGGGATTGATTGCTCCCAATAGTGGTAAAATTTATTTAAATGGTATTGATATTACCTCATTTCCCGTATATCGCAGGGCACGTTTAGGGGTGGGTTATTTGCCACAGGAAGCATCCATTTTTCGTGGGTTAAATGTGGAAGATAATATCCGTAGTGTTTTGGAAATTGTAGAATCTAATGAAGAAAAACGTGAGCAAGAACTCGATTCGTTATTAAAGGAATTTTCCATTGAACATTTGCGGTTTTCTCCCTCTCGGGCTTTGTCTGGTGGTGAACGTCGCAGGTTAGAAATCGCCAGAGCTTTGGCTTCTCGTCCGTCTTTTATTTTGTTGGACGAACCACTGGCCGGTATTGACCCGATTGCCGTCGGGGAAATTAAAGATTTGGTTGGACAACTGAAAAATCGTGGCCTTGGGGTATTGATTACCGATCACAATGTTCGTGAAACGTTAAGCATTATTGATCGTGCATACATTTTACATGACGGAAAGGTATTAAAACAAGGTACGCCGGAAGAAATTATTGCCGATGAAAACGTAAAACGAACATATCTTGGAAAAAATTTCTCACTTTAAGCATTTTTTGCTAGCTAATTTGAAAAAAACAAGGTATAAGCTTTCTATTGTAAAATTTTTTGGAGTGTAAAATATGACAACTGTAAAAAGAATTGGTGTTTTAACAAGTGGCGGAGATTGTTCCGGTTTGAATACAGCCATTCGTGGTGTAACATTAAGTGCCATCACAAAAGGATGGGAAGTATATGGTATTCATAATGCCACTGATGGTTTGTTCGTGCGTCCGATGCGTTATCAAAAATTGACAATGGCCGATTTTACGTGTCCGTATGCCACAATGGGTGGCACAATGCTGGGGACCAACAATTCGGGTAATGCTCATATTCAAGAACGAGCCGATGGCACAATTGAAGAGTTGACAGATGAAGAACTTAATCAACGTTTTAAAGACGGCATTAAGGAATTGGGCTTGTCTGCGTTAGTCGTGATTGGCGGTGACGGGTCTATGGCGATTGTCAGCAAATATTGTAAAATGGCCGGTATTTCCATGATTGGTATTCCCAAAACAATTGATAATGATGCCCCTGGTACAGATATGGCGATTGGTTTTGCAACGGCAAAATCTATCGTGGCCGATGCATTGGATAAATTAGATACAACGGCAACCAGCCACAATCGTGTTATTGTGTTAGAGGTTATGGGCCGTGGAGCAGGGCATTTGGCATTAGAAGCTGGTATCGCCGG
>JAFXFY010000085.1 GCA_017513365.1 Alphaproteobacteria bacterium
GATTGGTCTTCGTATCGCGAGTCCAGAGATATTGTACAAGAAGAAGCAGATAAAGCAATTGCGGGATTTGAAGGTAGTGCAAAACGAATTGCAAATGGTAATGCAATGGAAATACCAGAAGATACTAGAACCCGTATGGATGTGAATATGTCAAATATGCCAGAAGAGGCTCGTAAAAAAATGGAGGCAGAAATGGCTGAGGCTGATAAAAAAGTAAAAGAGGCCGCCGCAAATGAGTTGATAAAGGCAAATGTTGAAATTGAACAAGTACAACATCAAATGAATAAATTGAAGGAGGAACAACAACAAATTGCCAGTGAAGGTTCAACTGTTGGTATTGCCGTCAGAAAAGGGCCTGCCGCCGCTGTTTCTCATTTTATTCGTGATGCTAATAATATAATGGAGCGTAGCCAAAATATGGATGAACAAGAAAGATTGCATGTTTTACAATCTAAATTGAGGGATACTTCCCGTTAAACAAAAAAGGCGGTATTGGTTATCGCCTTTTTTTATTGTCCAAATACGTAAAATAATGTTTTTTTGTTGGCACAAGGGCGTATGTCCTATCCGATTCGGGCGATTATGACCATTTTTGTTATTTTTTTTGTAATTTTTGATGGTGTGAAATTTTTTAAATATCTATCTGAAAAATAACGATAAAAAAATAAAAGTTGACACAGACAGGGGGTGGGGGGTATACTAAAAGTATAGACTATATGAAAGGAGAAGTGCCTATGTGGAACGAAGACGAACAAGAAAATTCTGAGCAAAAGAAAACTGACCCATTGTATAATAATGATCCTGTTCGGGCTCAGGCCCGAGATACCGCTGAAAAAGCAGCAAAACAAAAAAAGGAAACGGAAGATAAACTGCGTGCTACGGTAGAGCGTGCTACTGAACAGGCAAAAGCTAAAACCGCCAAATTAGTTGCCGATGCGGCCGACAGACAAAAACAAGCCACCTTAGAAGAATTACAAAAATCCCCCGATGATTTAAATATCTCTCAGCCAGATTTGACGGCTCAAATAGCGGATATTCAAGCTTCGGTTTCGGCAGAAACTTCGGTGGAAATTACAAAAGAAGCTGGTATTGATGCGCCAAGCGGGGTAGAAACGGAATTGCCTCAAACGGCCTATGATACGGCCTATAAAGACCAATACGAAGATACGGCTCGTATAATTGGTGCCGAAACGGATGCCGCTCGTAATGCCGAGCCGACAAAGGCCGGTGATATGAATTCTATGGACAGCGTTATTTCCGAGATGTCTGAAGAATTAAAACGTGAAACAACCGGGCAAACTGAACAACTAAATCAAACGATGCAACGGGATTCTCGGGTGGCTCGTCAAGAATCAACTTTAAATCAAACGTTGCAAGAACATTCCCAGTGGTCAACCTTGGATGCAAAACAAGGGCGTTCTCATGAGGGATTAAGTACTCCTCGCAGACCCAGTAATATGCCGGATAAATTGAAAAAAGATTCTGAGTTGTTGGCGATGGCGAAAGAACAAGGTGTGGATAAAGCCATTGAATATGCTAAACAAGCCGAACAACGTCGTATGACGGTAGACCCATCAATGAAACGCCATGGACAAGACGGTGGCAGATAGGAGGTCATCATGTTTAAGGAAATTCGTTCGCCGGAAGTCAGTTATGATTTAAAATTTAATTCGGAAGGCGTTCGTGATGGGCAAAACGGGGCAATGAAAATTGATTTTTCCAAAACGGTAGCATCTCCAAAAGTGCCAAACCAATCAGAGAAACAACACTCTGAACCGCAACCGAAACGACCCATATCGTATATGAAAAAATCATTTATTGATTTGAAAGGCGGACGTCGTTAAAATTTATAACCAACACAGGAGGATACTATGACAAAAATCGGAGAAATAAATAAACAGTTCGGTCGTTTAATTGCCGTAGATGAAAAAACGGGGCGTGAAACATATGCAACCACCAAGTATTGGGGAGATATGTATTTTGATGTTGAACAGCAAGTTTTAAACGGTAAATTGGACGGTACCTATTATGCTTGGCATGAAGGGACAGAGCAGTTGCATCAAAAATGTACTTATAAAGACGGTAAATTAGACGGAATTGAATATCAATACGGCGATGATGGGCATGTCATTTATGAAACGCCTTATAAAAACGGGTTGCTGGATGGTGTCGGGAAGGAATACGAACAAGGTGGTTCTCATAGATTAAAATGTGAAAAAATTTACAAAGACGGTAAGCAAATCAGCTCAAGAGAAATTAAACCTCAACCGATTCAAAATCCGTGGGCATTCAGACACGGGCAAGGTGGTCGTTAAATTGAAAAAGGGCGGTATTTTTATCGCCCAATTTTTTATCATCCAAATACTTAAAAAAAAAGAATGACTTTTTGATTTTTTTTTGTTAAAGTAAAGAAAAAAACAAAGGGTCAAATATGAATTTAATTTTGTTCCGATATATTTTAAAACACTTTGTGTTGATTTTTTTTGCCACGTTATTTGCGTTGGCAACCGTTATTTTATTATTTGATATGATTGAATTGCTCAGAGAATCTTCTAAACGTGAAGCGGTGGCTTTTTTGGATTTAGGGGTTATGGCTTTACTGAAATCTCCACAAATGATACATATTATTTTACCGTTTGTGGTATTGATTTCGGGGATTATTTTCTTTTTGAAATTCAGTCATTCATCTGAGCTGATTGTTATGCGAGCCGTTGGAATGTCCGTATGGAATTTTATTGCTCCGGTGGTGTTAATGACATTTTTAATCGGTGTGTTTGATATTACGGTGTTTAATCCCTTTTCGGCATTAACGGCCAAAAAATACGAACGGTTAGAGGAACATTTGGGTATGACGAACTCTAATCCTTTTTCTTGGTCTGAAAATGGATTGTGGCTCAGAGAAACGCACGAAGACAAAACAATCGTTGTCCGGGCTGGTCGTGTACGTCAAGAAAACAATACGGTGGCTTTGGACCAAGTATCTTTGATGGAATTAACGCCGGAAAATCAATTTTTACGTCAGTATGAGGCTCCGACGGCTTTGTTGCAAAAGGGGAGTTTAATTTTGAAAAATCCATTTGTTATTGATCCGGTGGCCGAAACAGGTGAACAAGCCAAAGATACTTCGTTTAAAACAGATTTTACATTAGAAGGGATTTTAGAAAAATTTGATGAACCTCAAACAATGTCATTTTGGCGTTTCCCAAGATTTATTAAGTTATTGAAAGAAGCTGGTTTTTCGCCTGCCGTTCACCAAATGTATTGGCATGAATTAATTGCTTATCCGATTACGATGGTGGCAATGGTATTTATTGCAGCGGTTTTTGCGTTACCGACCACAACACGTCAAGGAAAAGTGCTGATTCGTTTGATTTTGGCAATTTTAAGCGGATTTTTGCTATATTTGTTGACACGTTTTACCAATGTATCGGGTGTATCGCAAAGTATGCCGATGATGCTAGCCGCGTGGGGACCAGCACTCATTGTAATTCCTTTGTGCATAACGGCGTTGTTGTATACCGAAGATGGTTAGCGGGTTAAAAAATGCCTCTTAAAGCAAGAGGCATTTTTTATTATCTAAACTCGCTTGGAATTTTCGGCACAATTTTATCATTTATTTTTTGTACCATATTATTCATCATTTTTTCCCAAGTATTTTCTTTGGTAAATAATGTACTTTTTTGAGGGATAGCATATTCTTCCCAACCGGTAGCGGTTTGAGTATGTAAAATTTTGCCGTTTTGTTTAAATTGCAACATGACATCATAATCTAACCGATAGGTCGTATTATCCAAAACGTACCATTTCGGGGTGGGTGTTTGTGTTTGAGTCATATAGGCCTTTAATACGGTAAATTCGGCTGTAATCGGACTGGTTATATTGGTCGCTTTAAAACGATTGTGTGCCCAATCCAACAAAACGTCATTAGGGGTAATCGGTAAATCTTTTTCAATGTGGGGAAGGCGATTATAGGTTAAAACATCGGATTTTGTATCCACAACTGAAACGTTTAAATAAACCGGCTCTTGGGTGGCATAAGTATTCACGTTAAATGTATTCAGTGGTAAAGCGGTACAGGCCCCCAATAATAAACTTAATCCAAGAACACCATATTTCATTCAAAATCTTCCCGTGTGAAAATGTATTGTTCATTACAAAATTGACAACCGGCGGTAATTTTGCCGTCTTGATATAATTCTTCACGTTCATTAGCCGGTAGTTTTTTTAGGAAATTGAACATTTTATCCCGATAACATCTGCATTCATAGGACACAATGTTATCCGGAAAAACGGTAATACCATTGGCGTGGAACAGGCGGAATAAAACCTCATCCGGTGTTAATTTATCCGAAAACAATTCAATATCCTTGACACTGTTTAATAATATACTGACCGTTTCCCACAAATCTGCTTTTTCTTCGGTTGATACACCTTGTTTGTCTGGCATTTGTTGCAAGATAATCAAACGAGCCGAATTTTTGTTTTGTCTGAGTATAATATCGGTAGCGATTTGTTCGGATAATTTAAAATAATCTTTGACGGTATCTACCAATGTATTACCGGTTAAGGCCACAACGCCTTGGTAAGGTTCTTGTCCGATTTGTGCTACGGAAAACAACATTTGACCGGTACCGATAGCATCATTTATATTGGACAAATCTCCAGTGAGGCGTTGGTCATCGTAAACAGCATAACCACGAATTTTATAATCGGTTGTTATATCACAAAATAATGTGGAAATAGGGCCATTCCCTTTAATTTGTAAAGAAAAAACGCCATCATATTTAATGCCGGCACTTAAGGCGATGGTCAGTAATGCCACCTGAGTTAAGTAAGATTGCACAATGGGTGGATAGTTATGATTTTCCA
>JAFXFY010000005.1 GCA_017513365.1 Alphaproteobacteria bacterium
GGTTATGGTGGCGGTGATATTATCGTTGATGGCACATTGGCAATGGAAAACTTTCAATTAACAAACAAAGATGCATATAATAATGCATATAATAGTGCCACAAATAATGTGTACATTAACAATTCATCATTTAATGCCACTTGGAATAATGAAATTGCCGGAAACTTAACCTTAACCAATTCCACCATGAATATGAAAAAAAATGCCAATAATGATGGCTGGTTGAAGGTAGATGATGTAAATGTCGTTAATTCGGATGTTGATTTAGATACCGCCTATATTGAATCCAACGGAACCATTTCTATTGATAAAAATTCAACAGTCAGCATCCGAATTGCTGGAAATCCGACGGCAGATAAACAAAACTATGGACATATTATTGCTAATGCCCTCAATGTAGAAAATGGGGCAAAAATGTTTTTAACGGTTGATGGGGATGCAATTACTAAGGGGCAAACTCAAAACTATGATCTATTTAATACGCAACAACAAACTGGAACGTTTAGCTTACAAAAAAACAGCCGTTATACCTATGTAGATAAAGGCGATGGAACATATGATATTACGTTAAATAAAACCGCCTCTGATATGGCGGGTGAGCAAACGGGTAGCGAAGAATTATCCGGTATGGCCGGTGCTTTGTTGGACGGTGCGGCTAGCGATAATGAATTTGCACAACATTTAAATGAATTATCTCAAACACCGGGTCGTGAAAAAGATTTTTCCGACGGATTGGAAATTTTGGCGCCATCAATGGCGGCTTATATTTCTGCTTTAGCGACCGATACCACGCGCCAAATTTACAATGTTATCGGTGATCGCTTTGATCGGGATTCTTATCGTTCACGCAGAACACGTACGAGTATGCCGTCCAACAGCTTATGGGCTCAAGGATTGATTTCCAACGGTGAATTTGAAGGGGACAGAACATTTGAAACAGAAAGCAAAGGTGGTGCTATCGGGTTTGATGTTGATCCTTGTCAAGGATGTCGTGTCGGTTTAGGGTATGCTTATACTATGTCAGATATTACCTCCAAAGGCCGTGAAATTGACGTAGATTCTCATACAGCTATTATATATGCTGATTTACAAAGCGACCCACTGTTCTTCAACGTAATTGCCAGCTATACTCGTTCTATGTACAATGAAAGTAAAGATGTTATTGGATTAATTGCAAATGCCGATTATGATGTGGATGTTTTGGCCGCTCAAGCCATGTTGGGATACGATATGGGCGCCATTCGTTTATCCCGTCATTGGAGAACAGGTTCTTTTATTCCTCAAATCGGATTTAGATATATGAATATCAAACAAAAAGGATATACAGATTCTGCCGACCAAACCGTTTCAGATGCTGAAGCGCAAACATTGACGGGTATTGCCGGTTTACATTATACAGCTGATTATCAAATGGGACCTGTTATTTTCTATCCGGATTTACACGCCGCCGTTACATATGACTTTACATCTGATGAACTGAGTGCTACAAGCTCATTGGCCGGTTCCAAACCGTATACGATTACGGCAGAACGTTTGGATGAACTTGGGGTAGAATTAGGGGCTGAGGTCGGACTCAGAATTGCCAACCGTGTAGATATTGCGCTCAGTTATTTGGGCATGTTCCGAAAAGATTACACAAATCACACAGGGTTTGCAAATTTAAGATACAGATTCTAATGGGTTTAAAAAGTCGGTCTTAAGACCGGCTTTTTTATGGTAATAGCATCAATCCAAAAGCCACCATAAACATACCGATAAATGTGCTGAATATCACAAAATGCGTTTGATTATAGTGTTTGGCTGTGGGTAATAATTCATCAAGGGCAATATATACCATAATACCGGCAGTCCCTGAAAGAACCATCCCCAAAACAACCTCAGATAAAAACGGTTTTAAAGTAAGGTATCCAATTAAAGCCCCAATTGGTTCCGATAACCCGGATAAAAATGAATACCAAAAAGCTTTTAAACGACTGCCCGTAGCATAAAAAATAGGCACTGAAACGGCGATA
>JAFXFY010000086.1 GCA_017513365.1 Alphaproteobacteria bacterium
AGTTTGGAAATTTTAAATCAATATGCTCAAAAAGACAGTAGAATAAAGGTCATTCACCAAGAGAATATGGGATTACCCATTTCACGCAACAATGCCATTAAATTGGCAACCGGAGAATACTTACAATTTTTAGATGCTGACGATTATTTGGAACCGGACACCTGTGAATGTTTGTATTTATATAGTAAGATTTACAGCTTGGATATGTTGTCATTTGCCTCTCTGGAATTCAGAAACAAAGACCGAGTTGATTTTGAAAACGGGCCTCATTGCGTACGTTGGCTACCACAAAAATTTGCGCCTGTTTTCACTTGGGATCAAATACCACACCTTTTACAATATGTAACGGCAACAGCCCCCTTAACAATTTATCGTCATCAACATTTAATTGATAATGATATAACTTGGATTAATAAAAAAATTGCCTACGAAGATATTCCATTTTTTACAATCTCTCTTCTGAAAGAGGCTCGTTTTAGTGCGTTATCCATAAAATTTTATCACAAACGCATCCATGAAAATGCCATCAGCCAAAACATTATTCGCTATTTCCCGGATTATTGTTGGATAAAAGAATATACATTAGATAACATCAAAAAAATAATTAAAAATCAACAAGCGCTTTCTTTATATTTTTATATCTTTTTGAAAAAAACGTTTGGTGTCTTTCAAAATTTAGACCCAGAAAATAAAGTAAAACATGCTCAACGTTTTTATGATTTTTGTTTCAATTTAAGCAAAAAACATCATTTGCCTTTACCAACATTCATAAAAGAAGAATGCAATCGTTTTTTAAATGAAAATAAAAAAAGTCATTTTAAATTTGATTTTTATAATTTACTAGCGAATTTAAAGAAAAAGAAATACAGCATAACTCTTATCAGTTATCAAACAGGACCTTGCTTTTCATTAAATATTCTGGGATTACCCATCATATCCACAACAGTAAAAGAAACAAAGCAAGAAGATAAAATCACCTACAATATTATTTTAAAAATATTTGGATTATGCATATGTAAAATCAATGAACTCCCTCAATCAAAAGAGATTGCTTTGTTTCATACATTTTCATAAATAAAGGTATTTTTCTTATAACACAGAATTATAAAAGAACCCACCAGCCTAGCTAGTGGGTTTCTAATAACAAAATCAGCCCTCAGGTTTCCCAAGGGCTGAAAACTTTTATTATGAAGTCCGTATTACATAGCGGAATCGTTATCGTTATTACGGGCATCCATGATTTCTTTATCACGTTCAAATGCAATTTGACGTAAACGTTGCATTTGAGCCCCTGTACCGGCCGGAATTAAACGACCGACAATAACGTTTTCCTTGAGGCCACGCAAGTGGTCACGTTTACCTTCTGTAGCGGCTTCCGTCAACACACGTGTTGTTTCTTGGAAGGAGGCTGCAGAGATAAAGGATGTTGTTTGTAAGCTGGCCTTTGTAATACCCAGTAAGACGGCTTCCACTTTGGCTTCACGGCCACCGGCTTTCACCGCTTTAGCGTTTTCAGCAATCAAAGTTTCTTTATCCACTTGTTCACCGACCAATAAGGTTGTATCACCGGCATCCACAACTTCAAGTTTTTGCATCATTTGACGCACAATTACTTCAATGTGTTTATCGTTGATTTTCACACCTTGTAAACGGTAAACGGCTTGAACTTCTTTAATCAAGTAGTGAGCCAAAGCCTCAACACCAAGGACACGCAAAATATCATGCGGGACTAAGCTACCTTCAACCAACATATCGCCTTTTTGAACGATATCACCTTCGTGAACGGCAATTTGTTGACCTTTCGGCAAGAGGTATTCTCTCACTTCGTCATTTTCACCCACAATCATAATGCGGCGTTTTGTCTTAAAGTCTGCACCATATTCAATGCGTCCGTCAATTTCGGCAATAACGGCGGCATCTTTCGGACGGCGAGCTTCAAACAATTCGGCCACACGAGGCAAACCACCCGTAATATCGCGTGTTTTTGTGGATTCACGTGGCAATTTAGCCATCACGTCACCGATGGATACTTGTTGACCGTTGTTCACCGTAATAACGGCATCGGCTGGCAAGTAGTATCTGGCTTCGGAACCATTTGTAAATTTGAATACGTTTCCTTTTTCATCCATCAAAGCCAAGTGCGGTTTGCGTGTTTGTTTGGATGATTGTTGACGCCAGTCCATAACCACTTTTGAAGACAACCCTGTGGCTTCATCAATCACTTCACGAACTGTTTCACCTTCAACCAAATCTACAAACTTAATGGAACCGGCTTTATCGGCAATGATTGGCATTGTGTACGGATCCCATTCAGCCACACGAGTCCCTTTTGACACTTTTTGACCGTGTTCAACCATCAATTTGGCACCGTATGGTACTTTGTGACGAGCCTTTTCACGATTACCGGCATCCAACAAGGATACTTCGCAGTTTCTGGACAAGACAATCATATCACCGGCAGAGTTTTTAATCACATTACAGTTGCCAAGTTTGATTTTAGCATCAAAAGCGGCATCAATGCTGGATTGTTCTGCCCCACGTTGAGCGGCACCACCGATGTGGAAGGTACGCATGGTTAACTGAGTACCCGGTTCACCAATGGATTGAGCGGCAATAATACCAACAACTTCACCCAAGTTTACCGGCGTTCCGCGAGACAAGTCACGACCATAACAAGCGGCACAAATACCGTTTTCGGCTTCGCATGTTAACACAGAACGAATACGAACGGAATCAATACCCAAATCGTCAATCGTTTCAACATCAACTTCATCAATTAACTTGCCTTTCGGTACAATGATTTCACCTGTTTCCGGATGTTTGATATCTTCGGCTGTTGTACGGCCCAAAATACGTTCACCGGTTGTGGCAATGACATCACCGCCTTCAATAATCGGAGAAATGGTAATACCGTTATCCGTTCCGCAATCTTCCATTGTAATAATGGCATCTTGAGCAACATCAACCAAACGACGTGTCAAATAACCGGAGTTAGCCGTTTTCAAAGCCGTATCAGCCAAACCTTTACGGGCACCGTGTGTGGAGTTAAAGTATTCCATAACGGTTAAGCCTTCTTTAAAGTTGGATGTAATCGGTGTTTCGATAATTTCACCTGACGGTTTAGCCATCAAACCACGCATACC
>JAFXFY010000087.1 GCA_017513365.1 Alphaproteobacteria bacterium
AGATGTACGTGTCTTTACGCGTCGTGGTATTGAAAAAGATGAACGTGCTTTGGCGATTGAACAAGCTGAAATCAGTCGTTTAGCAAAAGATCGTGATGATGAAAAAGCTATTTTGCAAAACAGCTTCTACGAACGTATTCGTGCTTTAATGATTGGTCAAGAAGTTGCTAAAGCTGATGGTTTCAAATCTGGAACGGTTTTAACAGAAGAAAACTTGAAAGACGTTGCGAACTATAATTTACGTCGCATCAGCATTGTTAATGATGAAATCATGCGTAACATTGAAGAATTAATTGATACATTGACACAAGCTGAAAAAGAATTACAAGAAAAATTTGAAAACCGAGTTGAAAAATTACAACGTGGTGATGAAATGATGGCTGGTGAATTGAAAAAGGTCAAAGTTTATATTGCAACGAAACGTAAATTACAACCGGGTGATAAAATGGCCGGTCGTCACGGAAACAAAGGTGTGGTCTCCCGCGTGTTGCCGGTAGAAGATATGCCGTACACAGAAGACGGTACACCGATGGATATCGTGTTGAACCCGCTCGGCGTGCCTTCTCGTATGAACGTGGGACAAATTTTAGAAACACACTTGGGTTATGCTTGTAAGGCTCTCGGTCGTCAAATTGATGCCGTTTTGGATGAAGTCAAAGCCAAGCAAGCCAAAGTGGAAGATGTCCGCAACACATTGAAAGATGTTTATGGCGAATCCGAATACAATAAAAAGATTGCCGATATGTCCGATACAGAAGTGTTGAAAATGGCCGAAAACTTGCGTGGTGGCGTGCCAATTGCAACACCGGTATTTGACGGGGCTCATCAAGATGACATTGATGCCGCCCTCAAGAAAGCAGGCCTTAACGTTTCTGGTCAAGTTACATTGTATGATGGTTTGACAGGTGATCCATTTGATCGTCAAGTGACAATCGGTTACATGTATATGTTGAAATTGCACCACTTGGTTGACGAAAAGATTCACGCTCGTTCCATTGGGCCGTATAGCTTGGTAACACAACAACCACTTGGTGGTAAGGCTCAATTCGGTGGTCAACGTTTCGGTGAAATGGAAGTGTGGGCTTTGGAAGCTTACGGTGCTGCTTACACACTGCAAGAAATGCTCACAATCAAATCCGATGACGTGTCCGGTCGTATCAAAGCCTATGAAACCATTATCCGTGGTGACAACAACTTTGAATCCGGTATTCCGGAATCCTTCAACGTGTTGGTCAAGGAAATGCGTTCACTGGGCTTAGATGTTGAGTTAAACCAAACAGAAAAATAAGATCAAGTCGGGGGAGGGGACTCCTTCCCCCAGTTAAGATAAAAAAAGGAAAAAACACATGAATGAATTGATTAATGCTTTTAATCCGGTCGCCAATCCGCAAAGTTTTGACGACATCCGTATTTCCATTGCTTCTCCGGAACGTATCCGTGCTTGGTCTTTTGGTGAGGTCACTCGTCCGGAAACAATTAACTATCGTACATTCAAGCCGGAAAAAGACGGTTTGTTCTGTGCCAAAATCTTTGGTCCAACAAAAGATTACGAATGTTTGTGCGGTAAATACAAACGTATGAAATATCGTGGGGTAACTTGTGAAAAATGTGGTGTTGAAGTTACTTTATCCAAAGTACGTCGTGAACGTATGGGCCATATTGAACTGGCTTGTCCTGTCACACACATTTGGTTTTTGAAATCTTTGCCAAGCCGTATCGGTACGCTTTTGGATATGATGCTGAAAAACTTGGAAGCCGTTTTGTATTTTGAAAAATACATTGTGATTGAACCGGGTTTGACAGCTTTGAAATTGCATGATTTGCTCAGCGAAGATCAATATCAACAAGCGTTGGAAGAATATGGTGAAGATGCTTTCCGTGTTGGTATTGGTGCCGAAGCCATCAAAGAAATGCTCAGCCAAATTGATTTGGCCGGTGAAGCGGCCAGCTTACGTGCGGAACTCATTGAAACAACAAGTGAGATGAAACGCAAAAAAATCGTTAAACGCTTGAAATTGGTTGAATCTTTCTTAGAATCTGGTTCTCGTCCGGAATGGATGGTTTTGGATGTATTGCCGGTTATTCCACCGGAATTGCGTCCGTTGGTTCCATTAGATGGTGGTCGTTTCGCT
>JAFXFY010000006.1 GCA_017513365.1 Alphaproteobacteria bacterium
ATTGTGTGGAATGTATGACAGACTCCAATTGCCAAGATTTAAAAGGTAATTTGCATTGGGTCTGTGATACGGGTACGAATACGTGTGCATGTATGAGCGGATTGCATGAAGAAAGTGGTCAATGCGTCTGTAATCAAGCAAATAAAACGCCCGATGAAGATGGCAACTGTATTTGTCAGTTATCTCAAGCCGATTGCCCAACATCAGACTTTACCGGTACGAACGATTGTAAATGTTGTCCGGCTGAAACGCCGAAATGGGATAGTTTAGAGTGTAGAACGTGTGCCAATGTTAACAGAACGAAACCGTATTATAATTCGGATACAAAAATGTGTGTTGAATGTTTAACGGATGGACAGTGTACAGATGGTGTTTGTATAGATAATGTGTGTTATCCTTGCCGAGAGGACAGAGATTGTGCCGGTAATAAAGTATGTCAGAATAAACAATGCGTTTGTAAAATGACATCTACCGATTGTCCAACGTCAGACTTTACCGGTACGAATGATTGTAAATGTTGTCCAGCCGATAAACCCAAATGGGATGCCAGCACTAGCACCTGCAAAACCTGTGCTGATGTTGATGCCTCTAAGCCATACCATAATCTTGCTACAAATACGTGTGAAGAATGTTTAACGGATGCGCATTGCGGATTAGGAGCCTACTGTGATGCTGTAAGTAATGTTTGCAGATGTAGTGGTATAAAAGAATATCGTCAAGATATTGGAGAAAAAGGACCAACTTGTCAATGTCCTTTGGATACACCTGCCGAAGCCGATCCCGATACGTGCGAATGTCCAGCTAATATGGATATGGTTTATGAAACAGTTGATGGGAAAACTGTTAAAAAATGTGTTGTTTCTTGCCCCAGCAATACAGGTTTTACCGGATTAAGAGATAGAGAAACAAATATTTGCCAATGTGATACCTCCTTAGGTTTTAAACCTGATGCAGAAGGAGAAATGTGTGTTTGTGATGAAACAAAAGATTACTTTCCTACCCCAACTGGAGGATGTACAAAATGTGAAGCTATGACAGCTAAATTTTGTCATTCGGTTTATGATGGTAATGAAAATGAAACACGAGATTATGTATCTCATGATGTACAATGCTCATCAATGGATGGAACAAGTTGGTATTGTGGGGGATATTATAAATTCGGACCTTCTGATCGTTGGCAAATGTGGAATCCATCGACTAAATCTTATTGCAATGAATGGCAAGTTTTAAGGAAAATAGGTGATAAATTTGTTTGTGGTACGTGTGATGAGCATGGTTTGCACTATCGTCTTTATGAGGTAGAAGGTAGAACAGATGATTTTGGTCATTGTGCATGTCGTGGTACACATTATAACTATGATACGGCAACAAAAACTTGTCGACGTGTTGGATGTAATGGAGATAAAAATAAAACTCCATATCCGCAGACAGGTCAATGTTCCACTTGTACTATGGGGGAAGTAACGGCGGATGGAATTACTTGTTATGCTTATACTTCTCAATACTCTTGCGGTTCGAGTTTGGGTGCCTTTTCTACATATTATTGGTGGGGCTGGTGGTATAAAGAATCAAGAAAAAAAGGGTGTACAAGAAGTTGGCCTACACTGGATAAATCGGATGGAGTGTGTGGTTTTCATCTAGGATGTTTCTATAATGCTGATAATTTAGCATTGTGTGATATGAATGCATTAATCACATCTGATTGTAGATGCCCAACTGCAACAACCAATAACAGATATTGTTGCGCTTCAACCTCCTATGAAGCGGCTAATGGTTGTGTAGCTTGTACCGGTGGTAGTGTTCCTAATGCCAATAAAGACGGGTGTGAGGTTTGTAAAGATAATACTGTTGCTAAAGATGGAAAATGTATTCCTTGTGAAAAAGGGTATTATCCAAATGTGTCACACTCTCGTTGTTTGGCATGTCCAACCGGAACAACAACGGATGAAAAGGGATTAAGTTGTATTGCGGTAGAAAATGAAGAAGCTATCTAATCCACAATAAAGTGGATGATTTGAAAAATAGGAGTTGTTATACTTTTTTCCTTGCAAAATGGATAAAAATAATCTATAATGCACGCATATTAAAGAATTTTATAGGAGTTTTTTATGGCAAAAGAAGAAGTATTACAATTTACCGGAACGGTTGTTGAGGCTTTGCCGAATGCAACATTTCGTGTGAAATTGGAAAATGATCATGAAATTTTGGCTCACACATCCGGTAAAATGCGTAAATTTCGCATTCGTGTGATGGTGGGGGATAAAGTGGAAATTGAAATGACCCCGTATGATTTGACTAAGGGGCGTATCGCTTTCCGTCATAAAGCTTAATTTAAACGACCCTCTATGCAGTTGGGTCGTTTTCAAAAATTTTATCAGGAGGAACTTATGGATATAGTATCTGTTTTAGCGGTTTTTTTGGCAGAATTTTTGATTGGCTTGTTCGGGGCAAAGTGGGCTTTCTCAATTGCACAAAAAATGGGTAATTCAGATGGGGAAGGTTTTTCTTTTCCGTTGGGTGTTGTTTTGTTATTATCTGCCTTTGTGTGTGTCAGTTTGGTATTCGGTCATCAATTAGGGGGAGGGGATTCGTTCTTTTTCTACGCTGTAATAGCTATGGGATTGGTTGTTATGGTATTGAAAGATATGACTTTAACGGCATTATCTCATGTGTTGAGTCTGTTGGGTATTTGCTTGGTGTCTTCTTATTTTTTGCCGTCTACGGTTTCAATTGCTGATGGATTGGGTGGCATTTTAACACATATAGGGTTGGCGATTGCATGGGCAATAGTAACATGGTTATTTGTCCAAATGGATAGAGTTCCGTTTTTATCAATGGCCTTGTCTTTGGTTTTTGCTGTTTTTTACTTTTTGTTATCCGCTCTGTTAAATATATTTGAACCGGCATTTGGGTATTTGTCCGTTACTTTAGTTGTCGTTTTATTGGGTGTTAACAGTTATTTGAAAAAAGGCCATTATCCTAAATTGGGTAAAGTTGCTGCGGCTTTCGTTGGTTTTATTTGGGGAGCCATGGCGGTTTATGTGTTGGCCTTAGGTCATATAACGGCTGTCGTTGTGTTGTATTCCTATCCGATTATGGAGGTATTTTTATC